>DASSGT010000216.1:0-3386 GCA_035693345.1 Puia sp.
AATGAAACGCATATTCTGATGAACATTGAAATTTATAAAGATGCTGACCATCTGGCGCGGGAGCTTGCAGAATGGATCACCGGGCTGATTGAAGAAACCCTGACACGAAAAGAGTCATTCTCTCTGGTGCTCTCCGGCGGAAGCACCCCAAAAAAATTACATCATCTGCTGGCTGCCCCACCTTTCAAAGACCGAATCGACTGGAAAAAAATATATATATTTTGGGGAGATGAACGTGCCGTTCCCCTGGAAGACGAAAGGAATAATGCCCGCATGGCTTTTGACACCTTGCTGGATCAGGTACCAATACCCAGGGACCAGATTTATATTATGGACACGTCGTTGTCTCCCGATGCTGCCGCCATGCAATACGAAGAAATACTGAACGAGTATTTTGGCACCGATGTTTTACCTCCGAAAACATTTGATCTGGTGCTGCTTGGCATGGGAGGCGACGGTCACACATTGTCCCTTTTCCCCGGAACGCCGGTGATCCACGAAGAAAAAACCTGGGTCGTCGGTTACTTTCTCGAAGCGCAGGATATGTCCCGTATTACGCTCACGAAAAATATAGTTAAACACGCCAATCATATCGTTTTCATGATCAGCGGAAAAGACAAATCTCACGCTTTATATGAAGTGATAGAAGGAGAAAGAAATCCCGATCTCTATCCTTCGCAGGTAATCATACCCACGCAGGGAGAACTGCATTTTTTCGTTGACGAAGCAGCCGCATCTGAATTAAAAGCGCGATAGGTAGAAGGCTGAAGGCAGGAGGCTTAAGGCTGAAGGCATGAGGCAGGAAGAAGGATGTACAAGGCAGGATGCTTTACGCTTTGCGCTTTATGCTTTACGCATAACGTTTTACCCTACACTTTCGCTTTACGATTTACGCTTTGTGCATTACGCTTTAGAAGCGTCAATCGTATCATACACCTGAACACGTTTCCACAAGTGTTTGCATTCATCCACAAACCGCAAATGAATAGGATCTGTCTGATAACTGTCCTGGTCTTCCGCGTTCTTAAAAATTAAGATCCACGAAATGGAATAAGATGAGTCGATGACTTCCCGTGAAGTGGCCGCCGGTTCGCCGATATGAAACCGCTGGATGGTTTGAACAGCCGAAAGTTTTTTCAACCCCTCGTATAATAATTTTTTATGGTGTGCATTGTCTGGCTCCGCCAACCAGAAATAAACATGATGTATAAATATCCCCTTGATTTCTTCGGCCATTTAATTTTAATTTTTTTCGTAACGATATTCGGTTGATAGTTGACGGTTGGCAGTTGACAGTTGACAGTTTAGTTTGCTCTTATATAGAAAACGACTTCCAGTCTTCCAGTCTTCCAGTCTTGCTAAAGCGGATATTTCCCTTTGGCAATCAGATTTTCGGCTATCCTCCTTTTGGATTCCTTGCTGTTAAATGGATTTGCTTTTGTAAATCGTTTTAAGCCCACCAGCAACATCCTCTGTTCGTCTCCCTCTGTAAAAGCGTTGATGGCATCCTTCCCGTTCTTTTCTATTTTGTCAGCTGAATCATATAAAAATGTACGCAGAATATCTGACTCAAAGGAAACGGCCTGCTCGCCCCGGGAGCCGGCAAGTTTGATTACTCTCAACAGGGCGGATTCGGCATGGAATGTAATCATAACCATGTCGGCAATATGCATCAGTATTTCCTGTTCGGTTTCCAGTTGCATCATTAACTTTTGCACAGCTGCACCGGCCGTCAGCAGAATGGCCTTCTTGAATTGAATAATCAGTTTTTTTTCTGCACCAAATGGCCCGTCATCTGTGGCACCAAAATCCGGAATACTGACCAGCTCTTTAGCGACATTTTTTGCCGGTGTTAAAATATCCAGTCTGCCTTTCAGTCCTCTTTTTAATATCATGTCCACACTGAGCAAACGATTGATTTCATTGGTTCCTTCAAAAATTCTGTTGATACGGCTGTCGCGATAAGCCCGGGAGACCATATACTCATCACTGAATCCATTACCCCCATGAATTTGCACGGCCTCATCTACCACATAGTCGAGCATCTCACTTCCGAAAACCTTTAGCATGGCGCATTCAATGGCATATTCTTCAGCAGCACCCAGAGCTGCTTCATTAAACGGTTTCCCTTCTGCCAACAGCTCCTGTTCTTTGTCTTCTATCCATTTTGAAACACGATATAGAGCCGATTCTGCAACCCAGATTTCAATCCCCATCTCGGCGATCTTATTCTTTATTGCACCGAATTGTGAAATCATAGTTTTGAACTGCTCCCGGGTATTCGCGTACTCAATAGCAATTCCGGCAATCCGCTTTCCTCCTCCCAGTGCTGCTGCACACAATTTCAAACGGCCAATATTGAGGATGTTGAATGCAATGATATGACCTTTGCCAATTTCACCAAGAACATTCTCTACCGGCACCTTGCAATCCTGAAAATAAAGCTGAACCGTTGATGAACCCTTGATGCCCATTTTGTGTTCTTCCGGACCACGCGTAAATCCTTCAAAGTTTTTTTCTACAATGAAGGCTGTAAATTTTTCACCATCCACTTTTGCAAACACCGTAAAAACATCTGCAAATCCTCCATTGGTAATCCAACATTTCTGCCCGTTTAACAGGTAATATTTTTTATCGCCGCTTAATGTTGCAGTTGTTTTCGCACTCAGCGCGTCACTGCCGCTATTGGGTTCTGTCAACCCGTATGATCCCTTCCATTCACCACTGGCCAGTTTAGGAATATATTTAGTCTTCTGTGCTTCAGTACCAAAATATAAAATCGGGAGGGTTCCGATCCCCGTGTGGGCGGCCATGGCAACAGAAAATGAATATCCGCCACCTAAGCCCTCATTCACCAGCGTCGACGTAATAAAATCCTTTCCTAATCCGCCCAGGTTTTCCGGAATGGCTGTTCCCAGCAGGCCCATCTCTCCCGCTTTATCAATCAACGAAGGCATCAGCCCGGGTTCCAGTTTGTCAATCCGGTCAATCAACGGAAGAATTTCCGTATCCAGAAAGGAAGCGCACATGTCTTTTACCATCAATTGCTCCTCGTGAAAATCTTCGGGAATAAAACTGTCACTTGCTTCGGATTCCCGTATCAGCCATTCTCCCCCCTTTACATTGGTTTGACTACCGGTCGCTGTATTCATTGCCTGGATTTTTTCTGTTATTTTAAATTGTCATATACTAATTGAAGAACGCCCTTACAAATATCAATCTGGTCCGGAGCGACACCTTCTAATGCTTCGTTTAATGTAGTTTCAGCAAGCATCATCGACTGCTCCTGAAGTTTCAAACCGGTTTTTGTCAGACAGATCCGGTTGATTCTCCGGTCGTCCGCAGAAGCTACCCTTTTTACCAATTGTAACTTTTCCAGATTATCT
>DASSGT010000217.1:0-2654 GCA_035693345.1 Puia sp.
GGTATATCTGCAAATGCCCCAGCCATTGCATGACCAGAAATACAATGAGCGTGGTAACTATGAATCCGGCAAGAAAAATCAATATATTATTGACAACTGATTTTATGGTATCCTTTTCAATATAGCCGTAATAGATGATGGCTGTAACCAACCCAATGCCCAGAACGTTGGGGAACCGGTTAAACATATTTAAAGAAATGATTAACCCGCTTCCAAATAAAGCGAAAGGCTGTTTATTTTTTAGCCCGTTAAAAAGCAGTATCGCCGTGATCACATATAACAGGGATGAAAAATTGTTATAGTAGAATTCCTTTGGATCATTGTTTAAATTAAGAGTCAGTAAAAAAAGACTGATTTGGAGATATCCGGGAGAAACATAGTTTTTCAGGAATCTGTAAGTAACGATAATGATAATCGTAAATACAACGACCCATAACATACGAAGTCCCAATAAGCCCGCAAACGGCAGTATTTTGAGAAAAAGCCCCCCGACGATACCTGAAAGCCAGAACATAAAGCAATAAGTAACGGATTGAGGGTCATTAAAGATCTGCTGGTAGAAAGTGCCGTAAAATCCTGTGTCAGCCAGATCGATCCCCTGGAATATTACCAGTGTCTGATAACAGAAAAGGAGCAGGAAGAAAAAATTGCTGTTGATCCCATATTTGGCAAAATGGGATTGGTTTTTAACAGCTATGGGTTGTAGCATAGAAATTAGGGAAAGGTTTAATCGGGCTGATAACTGAAACGCCCGCTATATGCAAATATTTTTCATTATCATGTTTAAAATTTAGGTTTTTTAGCCAAGACAGACGGTTTTCTTCAATAACACGAAGTTAACCTGCAGTTTTTTTAAAAAGCTCAATATATTGATCAGTAATGGTCTCCCAGGAATATTCCTTTAATATCCTTGTTTTAGCTTTTTGGGCCAATTGTAAATGTCCGCAACGATCACTAAGTGAAATTTCCAGTGCGGTAAGAAGGGATGCGGTGTCAGATTTTTTAAAAAGCAATGCGTCCTGATGAGCGATGTACTGATTTTCTTTAATATCGCTGCATATGAGCGGTGTTCCCAGTCCCATAACCGATAACATGACAGGAGATAGTCCTTCTATATCGGAAGGCTGGACATAAGCATATGCCTGTTTCATTAACGTTACCGTATCATCGCCGTAAATAAATCCCGCAAACAGGATGTTCGGGTTATTCGTTTTTTTGAGTGCGACTTCAAATTCGCTCGGATTGGGCGAACCACCCACCAATACCAGTTTCTTCTCAGTTCCTAATTTTTCGAAGGCAGGGATAAGGTATTGCAATCCTTTGTCTGGAATAAACCTGCCTACGAATAAAAAGTATTCTTCTTTTTTCAGGCCAAGCCTCCCAAGAATATCCGTTTCCTGCGCATCTTTTATCTCACTGCCAAATGAAATAAATTCAAATTTTCGCCTGAATTTTTTTTCATATAGTTCTTTTGTGAACACATTGTCAATGGCAATATAACGGGAGGTCCATACAGCTAAATAGGCATTGGCAAGCACCAATTTACCCATAACATAGTTCCATTTTGGTCTTTCCCATTCAGGACCCCCATCGATACTCAGGATTATTTTTTTTCCGAATATTTTTAGAATCAACGCAAACAGTGCATTGTTTCCCTGTATGTGAACAATGTCTGCCGTATTTTTTGTAATGATGTGCCAGCATACTTTGAAGGAATGTATGATGCTGTCTATGCCGGATTTGCTAATGGTTTTCAGATAAACAATCTCTACACCTTTGAAGGTTGACAGTCCTTTTTTCTGACCTGGATACAATCGGTTATATCCCGTCACCTGGTATCCTCTTGCGGCCAGTCGGGGCAGGAATTCAAGGGCAAATTTATCTGCGCCGGCAGATCCGTCAGCAGGAGGTAAAGATCTGAATCCAAAGGACGCTATACGCATGTCGGGAGCAAAAAAAGTTTAGAATTTATCTTTGAGATATTCTTTAAAATAAAGGTCGATGTAATCTTTTAAGGCTTCCTGCCAGTCGCGCATGATATTGATGCCCCTGAGATCAAGTTTTTTATTAACGAGCCGTTCGCATGGCGGCCTGGGTGCAAAGTAAGTATCCTTGAAATAATCGGAATTTACTTCAGTCATTTTTATCTGATCTGTGAGCCCCAAAACTTTCACCAATTCCCTGGCGACTTCCATTCTGCTTGTCTGACCCTTGCAAACCAAATTATAAAGTCCCCAGTATTCCTTTTCAATTAACAATTTCACATTTCGTGCAAAATCTATTGTAAAAGTGGGTGTACCATCCTTGTCATTCACGATAAACAGCTCACGTTTTCCACTCACCAGTTGTTTGATCAGTTTGCCGATATATTTTTTATCCTTGGAAGGTCCGCCGCCCATCATCCATCCGGCGCGGCATATAATATACCGGTGGGCATGCTCAACTACATAGCGCTCACCCATGTACTTTGATCTTGCATAATGCCCCAGCGGGTTTGGCATATCCCAGTCGTCATAGAGATTTTTCGCGCCGTCGAAAATGCCCGCTGTACTGATATACAACAACGGGATATTTAATTCATTCGCGATGAATACGGCATTCTCTGCTGCGATGGTATTTGTGAGATAAGTATCATCCACGTTTTTTTCGCAAAA
>DASSGT010000218.1:0-2710 GCA_035693345.1 Puia sp.
GAATGGAATGATGGTGAGTGAGACCAGCATGGAAGCGAATACGGACAGGATAACGGCCATCGGCAGACCGCGGATAAAATCACCGGCACCTTCCGGCATAAATACCAATGGCATAAATGAAATGATCAACATAGCAGTACAACCGGCCACCGCCTTACCGATTTGTCCGGTGGCTTTCAATGTCGCTTCCATGCGGGTATGACCTTCCAGCATCCAGCGTTCAATGTTTTCAACGACCACGATGCTGTCGTCAACAAGCAGGCCCAGCGCCACGACCAGTCCGACAATACTGAGCTGGTTCAGATTAAATCCAAAAAGATTCAGCAGAACCAATCCAATGGACAGGGAAAGCGGTATGGATATCATAACGATCATGGCAGACCGAAATCCGAGTGGAAGCAGGGTGACAGCCACCAGCAGGATTGCGATGATAAAATCTTCTCCCAGGTTACCCAGCCGCCGGTTTACATTATCTGCCTGGTCAAAATTCTGTACCTGGTCGATATTCGGAGGCAGAGTTTTTTTGAATTGTGCCAGCACGACATCATAACCTTCTTTGGTCTTACTGATATTTTCGCCTTCTTTCTGAGCGGCAGTGACAAAAATGCAACGATGGCCATTCAGCCTTGTTGTGTACTTCGTGTCTTCAAAGCCGTAATACACTTTTGCCACGTCTTTGAGGTAGATATTTTTTCCGGAAGAGGAAACAATCGTATTCTTTATTTCATCTATTGTCTGGAAATTTCCGCTGGTCTTGATATTAAAACTTCTCTGGCCCGCATAAATACTGCCACCGGGAATGTTGGCGATCTCGCTCTGCAGACTCCCGGTAACTGCGCTTAGCGGCAGGTGCATCTGGGACATTTTTTCGAGGTCCAGTTCAACTCTTACCTGCGGATCGGGTATACCATGAATTTCCACTTTTTTTAATGCGGGCAGTTTCTCCAGTTCGTCCTGGAGTTTTTCTGCATAGAATTTCATCTTTTCACGGGATGCGTTTTCGGAAACAAGGGCGACCTGTATGATATTTACATCGGAGGGCTGGAATTTTTGCACGTCTATGCTTGCGATATCTGCGGGCAGCTCTGGCCGCTTACTATTGACCACTCGCACGATTTCCTGGTACTTATTGTCCACATTACTGTTGTATTTATATTCCACGCGGATGGCCGCTACGCCGTCGCCGATGGTTGTGCGAATTCGCTTGATGTTTTCAAGTCCCCAGATTTCTTTTTCAAGCGGTTTCACCACGAGTTCTTCCATATCACCGGGACTTGTTCCGGGATATACGACCACGACGGTGAATGTGGGTGCATGCATTTCAGGATCTTCCGAGCGGGACATATTCAAGAGCGTGGTAAGACCCAGCACAATGATCATGATGAAAATGATCAGGGTAAACTGATAGTTCTTTACGGCGTAGTTCGTGATTTTCATGATCGTAGTCTTTATGGAATGATTTGTATGGGGCTCTTGTCCGTGAGATAAGCGCTACCGGACACGATGAGTAATTTTGATTTTTCGAGTCCCTGGCTGATGATCACATGATCTTTTTCAACACCCGCAATCACCACTTTGGTCTTCACTGCTGTATTGCTGTCGTTTGTAACAAAAACAAACCCGGAACTTCCGTCTCCATCCATCAGGGCCTCGTAAGGAACTGACCAGGTTTCTGATTTGGATTTTTCTGTAAGCTGGTGCCCGCCTGTCATGATGACTCCGTTTCCAAACATACCTGCAGCAATTTTTCCCGTTTGATGACCGCTCAGAGTAATGTCGATACTGAACAATCCATTCGAAGGATCCACCGATTCTGATTTCCGGGTCACCTGGCCCGAAATGCCTTGGCTTCCCGGTGAAGAAATCATGATCTCTGCGGAGTTCCCGGTCCGGATCGCATTCCATTGCTGATCGGTTATGCCTGCCCGTAAGATCCATTTTCCGGAACCGGCACCATTGGTTTGCAATACGGCATTGCCCGAATTCACGAGTTGTCCTTCATTGGCGAGCTTGTGCAAAACAAATCCATTGGCTTCGGCCCTGATTTCGGAATACTGCCTGTTAAAACGGGCTGTATTTAATTGCTGGGCGATCTGATCCCTGGTTGTTTTTGCATTTTGAAGCTGCTCCAGCGTAGCGACGCTGTCGTTATACAAGTTGTTTAACCGTTGCAGATCACGGCTGGCTTTCTCATACGCGAGTTGTGCCTGCTGCAGGCTGGCATCAATTTCAGTGAGGTTGAGGGTTGCCAGTAACTGTCCTTTTTTTATCGCATCGCCTTCCTTCACAAATATTTTGCTGATGATGCCGGTTGTTTTGAAAGACATCATCACTTCGTCATCCGTAGTGAACTGTCCGGAGACTGGAATTTTTTCCAGTCCGTTGTATTGCACGACGGGAAGGACTTTTACCGGAATAGTGGTTGATTCTTTTTTCCTGAGTGGTTCTGTTCTGGCCGTGCAGGAGACGATGGTGACAACTGCGGACAGGATGAGCAGATAAGATAATAAGCGTTGCATATGATGTATTATTTATTGAGTGGATAAGTGGCTGCATTGCGTTCGGTATCCGCATAGGCAACCTGTACATTGGCGATGGTAACGGCGAGCTGAAGCCGGGCATTGGTGAGCTGAGTCAGTGCATCCAGCAATTCGATATACAGGAGCTGGCCCGCTTTGTATACTTTGAACTGATCAGCATAATATTTATC
>DASSGT010000219.1:0-2085 GCA_035693345.1 Puia sp.
TGAACTGGTGCGACTGGCTATTCCAAGGAGAGTATATACACAAAGCCATATTGATTACGTCGCTGAAGTGATCATTGAAGTCTTTCATGCAAGAGATCAAATCAGGGGTTTGCAAATTGTTGAAGAAGCAGCCATGTTGAGGCACTTCACTGCTAAACTAAGTCAAGTATGAGGGTATGGGAGTATGAGGGTATGGGAGTGAAGGATTTAAAGCCCTAGCATTAACCTTAGCCTTAGCCCTGAGCCTTGATCAGGTTTCCTAAAACCCGAAGGCTCTTATCAACTGTTTCATCAAAGCTGATCCCGAAACTGATTCGTATAAAATGAGTGAAGCGTGAATCAGTACTAAATATTTGGCCGGGGGCTATGCTGATATTTTTCGACACGGCCTCCTGGTATAGTTTGAACGCATCAATATTTTTATCCAGTTCAATCCATAATACATAACCACCCCTGGGTTGCGTCATTTTAGTGTTCGCCGGGAAATAATCCAACACAGCCTGCATATACTGTTGACATTGCGTAAACAAAGCCTTTCTCAGGTTTCGCATATGCAGATCATACCGTCCCGTTTCAAGAAAATGTGCAATGGCTGCCTGTGTAGGTGTTGCGGATGTGACCGTATGCATACTTTTGATCTGGATAATCTGATCCTTGAATCTGCCCGGTATACACCATCCGACCCGGTAACCAGGAGCCAGTGATTTGGAAACAGACGAACATAAAAGAACCCAGCCTTTTTTATCATAGCTCTTGCAGGTGCGCGGCCGGCTCTTTCCAAAATATATTTCTCCATAGATATCATCTTCAATCAATGGAATTTTTTTCTTTGTCAACAACCGGACAAGCTGTTCTTTCTTTTCGTCGGGCATACAACTTCCTACCGGGTTACTGAAATTGGTCACAAAAAGGCAGGCTTTGATATCTACTTTTTCCATCGCCTTTTTCAGATATTCAATATCCGCGCCCTGGTCGGGGTGTACCGGAATTTCCAAAACATTTAGTTCCAGGCTCAGCATGATGTTGAAAATTCCAAAATAAGTTGGACTTTCTATCGCAACCGTATCGCCCGGTTTGGTAACAGCCCGCAGACAAAATACCAATGCTTCGATGCATCCCTGAGTGGTAACCACATCATTTTCGCTGACAATGCCTCCCCAGCTGAAAGCCTGTTTTGCTATCTGTTTTCGAAGGGCAATATTACCCTGCACATTTTCATAATTGGTATTGCCATTTGGACTTTTTCGAATGGCTTCTGCCATCGACTTGCTCAACTTGGCCAATGGTAACAGATTAACAGGTGGAGCAGAAAGCGACAATTTCAACACGGCTTCTTCCTGCATGTTTTCATGTATCATGGCGATCATCTGCGTTACGTTCACCTGCCTGATCTTTTTCAGCGGCGGTTTAATTTCCGGAGACCTTGAAAATCTGGCCGGAAGAATCTTAACATAATAACCTGATTTTGGTCGCGCCTCTATCATACCCATCGATTCCAGTTCCACATAAGCTTTGAATGCTGTACTCAGACTGATTCCCTGCTCCTGACTCAGCGCCCGAACTGATGGCAGTTTATCGCCCGATTTCAAAAGATTTTGTTTTATCTGATTTTCCAAACGGCTGGCGATCCGTGTATATAAAAAATCGTGGATGACAGGGGTTGCTGATGGTTGCATACATAATCTGTTATGCTCAAAATTAGTAATTCTGCATCTGTTTTGCTGTCCATTTTGTGATTTACTTTGTACAAAAATCCATATGGAGATCAAAACATTTAGCGAAAGGGAAATTCAGCAATTCCGGAGCGACACCCGTGGAACGACTGAATGGGCCCACTTTAACAATGCCGGTGCATCCCTGCCGCCGGACAAAGTGGTTGAAACCGTTATTCACTATTTAAATGAAGAAGCTTCCAAAGGAGGCTATGAGCTGGAACATCAACACCAGGATCGGCTGGAAAATGTTTACCAGCTGATCGCGCAATTAATCCATGCGGACAAAGACGAAGTGGCTGTCGTGGAGAATGCAAGCATGGCCTGGGGACTTGCTTTCAACGGGATCGAATTTAAAAGAGGGGATGAGATT
>DASSGT010000220.1:0-2819 GCA_035693345.1 Puia sp.
CCGCATGTCCCGGCGGTGACGAAAATGATTGTATACGTGAAGGGAATAATTAATCGCAATACCCAACACAATGGATCCTGCTGCCAGAGCAATCACAGAGATGGTTCCTTTGATCCAGTAAATCATGGACAGAGAAAATAAAGCGCCCTGTATCACAGGCAGCAGAATCAGAAAGGGTGCCCTTTTCCTCTTAAAATACCAGCCAATAAATAAGATCAAAAATAAGGTCGTTATACTCAGTGTCAGGATGGAATCTTTCCTGAGTTGCAATGCATTTCCGGCGGCAACTGCCACCCCTCCAAAGTAACTTGCCTGAATCATATCAAATCCATTCGACCGTAGTCTGGATATAATCTGATCCATGCCATTCAGCAGCTGAATATTTTTGCCCGTATTATCAGCCGGAAAAGCCGGACTAATAAACAACAGCATATAGCGGCCATCCCTACTGATAATATGTCCGTTATATAAATCAAAATTTTCATCATACTGCAACTGCCTGATCTTTCTGAATGCAGGAGATCCGATACCAACCGGATCCTGCGTGATAAATCGTTTCATTACAAATCCGGCAGGTGATGAAAGGGTCCGGATATCTTTCAATAAAATCTCTTTCAGTTTTCCGGGATCTTCCAGGCTATCCATGAATGCATAATCCCCGGGTTCCAGGAATACCGGTAGATGATCCGTGACGATCTGTATCAGCTGTGGTGCCAGGCTGTCACTCACCTGTTCATCAACAGAACGAATCAGGCCGGGGTATTGATTCCGGAGACTGGCAGCAAAGGAATCAGAAAAAGCTGCCTGTGTTTCAGGTGATACATGTGAACTGTCTTTCATGGAGACCATGAGCACGAGCTTATCTGCGAAGCGTGCATTCTGCAAAATCTGATTCAGCTTCTCCGATTGCCGGTCCCGGGGTAAAATCTTAGAAATGTCTTCTTCAGGTTTTATTTTCAGAGCAAAAAATCCGGTAACAGCAAATAGTGCAATGAATACCGTGAAAAATATTTTACGGTGCGATGAAAAATATGAATAGATATTAAGAAATAGGTTCGCCATTGTTAAACGACTGCCTGCTTTTTTTTGCTGAATAATTGAAGCAAAAGATAAGTGATCATTCCGGAGATCAAACCGGCTGTTATTGCCAGGCTGATGCTGCCGGCCAGGTATTGTTTGAAGTTATAACGGATCGCTGATAAACTCAGTGTTTTCGTCATGGAAATCGCCTGGGCGTTTGAAGGCATCCAAAATGCCCCAAAACGATAGCTGGCATATATGATCAGCGGGATCATGGGCGGTATGCTGATATTTGCAAAAACGATCACCAATCCTTTGTTAAGCCTGAACAAAACGGCAAGAAATATCGCTGATACCAACTGAAAACCCCAGATGGGTACAATACCCATGAAAACACCAAAGGCTACGGAAACAGATTTTCGGAGATTGCTTTGTGAGGGATCAAAAAGCTCATCAATAAAAACCTCTTTCCATTTTTGCCGGAGGAACAGCCTTCTGAGCAAGTCCCTTGGTTTGATATAAAGAAAACTGATGAAAACCAGGAATGTATTGAGAATGCTGATCCGGGTGAAATCAGCAAAGGGCCTGAAATGAGAAACCCTTTCGCCGGCCGGTGCATAATACACGGATACGGGTACGGATGTCACCGGAATGCCGCTCCATGCGGCACGCACGATCACCTCTATCTCAAATTCAAAACGGCGGGTTATAAAAGTCATGGATTGTAATCTCTGAACCGGATAAAGGCGAAAACCGGATTGTGTATCTGGCAATTGAATGCCCGTTTCCACCTTAAACCAAAAGTTAGAGAACCTGTGCCCGAAACTACTTTTCCCCGGTACCGAGGATTGATCCATATTACGTGCACCAATGATCAGTGCTCCGGGATTTTTTTCAAGGCCGTCAAGAAAAGCAGGAATGTCTTTGGGAAAATGCTGGCCGTCTGAATCGATCGTAATGGCATATTCATATCCTTCACTGACAGCCGCCCTGAATCCACGCCTGAGTGCAATGCCTTTGCCTTTATTCGGCGAGTATGATATGGAATGTATTCCGGTAAACTGATCAATGATATGTTGGGTTTCATCCGTAGACCCGTCATTCACTACGATAATATATGCATTCAATTTCTGCAGGTCCTCCAGTAACGGAGCCAGCGTTTTCGCATTGTTATAGGTAGGCACGACTATGCAGACTTTCAAACTGTCAAATCGACTCGGAATAATTGTCAATTGTTAATTGTTAATTGTTATTTTTTTTAGTTGACAGTTGGCAGTTGGCAGTTGGCAGAAGCTTTATGCCTTACGCCTTACGCTTCACGCCTTGCGCCTTCCGCTTTATGCTCAAAAAGCGTATCGGCCGGAAAACCCGAAATCGGGGAAATAAAAATTATCATAATTGTAATAGGCGGGCGAAAATATCCTGAACGTGGGCCTGATATCCACAGAAACATCCAATGGGATCTTCGCAAATTTATAATCTGCACCGCCTGTCGGAAAAAGTCCGAAACCAATGCCACGATAGCTGCTATTGTCAGAAAAAGTATTGGTGAGGGCAAGTCCGCCGCCAATAAACCACTGAAGTCCCGGCACGGCCGTTATAGGTACATGATACTGATAGGAAGCCGAAAAAGAAATCATGGTATTCGAGTTATCTTCCAGCACACAGCAGCCGGTGTGATAGTCGTTAGCCGGTTTTACACCGAAATTAAGCTCAACGGCACTGGCGCTTGCAGATAAAAACGTTTTATAAGATGCAGAAAACAGGTCATAATAGCCGGTACCGATTCTAAGCCCGAT
>DASSGT010000221.1:0-2955 GCA_035693345.1 Puia sp.
TTATATTACAGGACTGAAATTCATGACTGCCAGCAGCGAAATATTTTATCTCGAAACCGATGAAATGCTGTTAAGAGCGCATTGTAAAATAGCCGATCATTTTTTTAAAACAATTTAGCATATGAAAAATAAACATTTGACATGGGTATTTATTTTAATTGTTGCGATCGCTGCCTGCAATAATCCTTCAGCCGGAACGGAGAAGAAGGATTCGGTTGTTACAACACCTGCTGTGAACGAGTCTCCGAGACATATCAGCATTCTGGATTCAGAAGGGCTGAAACTGTTGGATACTACGGCCACCATTGAAGTGATAGCCGACGGATATAAATGGACCGAGGGACCCGTGTATGTCAGCGACAGCGATTATCTGTTGTTTTCTGATGTTCCTGCCAACCGGATTTACAAATGGAAGCAGGGCAATGGCGCAAGTGTATACCTGGAACCTTCCGGCTATACCGGTACGATTCCGAAAGAAAAAGAACCGGGCTCCAATGGACTGGTCGTTGACAAAAAAGGAAAACTTGTTCTATGTCAGCAGGGCAACCGGCAGATCGGCCGGATGAAATCTTCTTTGAGCGATCCGAGACCGGTATTTGAAACCATTGTTTCCTCTTATCAGGGTAAAAAATTTAACAGCCCCAATGATGCCGTCTATGCGAACAATGGAAATTTATATTTTACCGATCCGCCTTATGGTTTGGAAAAAGGAATAAAAGACAGTTCAAAGGAAATACCTTTTCAGGGAGTTTTTCTTGTAAAACCCGGCGGCAAGGCCATGCTTGTGACAGATAAAGTTTCATATCCAAATGGCATAGCGCTTTCTCCCGATAATAAAATTCTTTATATATCCAATTCGGACGGTGATAACAAGGAATGGACGAAATATGAATTGAATGATCAGGGACTGATAGCAAAAGCTTCTGTCTTTTATCATGTGTCTGCCGAAGAGGGAAAACTACCGGGCAGTCCGGATGGAATGAAAGTGAATACGCGGGGATATATTTTTGCAACCGGCCCTGGTGGTGTTTGGGTATTTAACCCGGCAGGAAAAGTGCTCGCCAGAATTTATACGGGAGAGTTGACCGCGAATTGTTTTATTGACCAGGTGCACAATATGCTGTACATGACATGTAAATCCTATGTCATGAGGGTAAAATTGAAACCGGAATAATTTACTTTTATTTCATTGAATCCAGTTCGAGGTGATGCCGAATGCCCTCCAGCACTCCTTTGGCCAGCGGATTTTTTGTAAAATAAATGGACTTGTTTTTTCTCAAATCTTCCAGCTCCGGACTGTAATTTGAAACGACAATTCCGTTTGTTTTCGCTTTCAGCATATCCTCGTCATTACCACTATTACCTGCAGTTATAAAACGTTCCAGAGGAACCTTCCATTTATAACTCAGGTAGCGTACGGCACTTCCCTTGCTGGCACGAAACGGCAGCAAATCCAGGTAGTGATTTTCTGTAAGTAATATTTTGGCCCTCAGTTTTCGATCGTCAAGAAATTTATACAGATTGGCCAGATCGTCTTCATCAAAACGTTCGTCCACATAATAGCTGAGTTTAAAACGCCACTGGGCGTCCGGTTCCTGCAAACGAATACCCGGAAAGCAGGATAATGCCTGTTCCAGTTCATTTCTTTTCCATTGATAATCGATATGACTTTCCCAGCCTTTATCCGGAATAAATTTATCGGTGTAATAAATTTCAGAACCTGCCGAACAGATCAGTATGTCCGCTTTGGGAAGATCATATTCCGCAAATGCCTGTTCTGTTATTTGCCTGTTCCTGCCGCTCGCCACACCAAATGCCACTTTGGTATTATTGTTTAAGATCCATTCTTTAAATTCTTTCAGACCGCTGGATTTATTGCCTTCGATCAGGGTACCATCCAAATCAGAAATGACAATCATTTCAGCATTACTCAATTTTTTCCCATAGGCGGTTCTGTTTTTGGTGCCGTGCGGTTCATTATTTTTTTGCGCAAAAAGTTGGTTAATGAGATCAATGTATTTGTTTGTATAGGAGGTCCATGAATAATGCTGACTGGTTCCCACAATTCCATTCGTAGAATATTTTTCCCACAATGTCTGATCGGCAATTATTTTTTTAAGTGCCTCTCCAATGGCCCTTGGATTTTCCACATCTACCAGCAATCCGTTTCCAAGCTCTTCCAAAATCTCCTTTGGACCACCGGTAGGCGATGCGATCACAGGTAGTCCGCAGGCCGCGGCTTCGACAATCGTCAATCCAAAATTCTCGCCCGGCGTCGCGTTGATGAATACACCCTTTTTTCTTGCGGCAATGCGATATATTTCAGGCACTTCCAGTTTGGGGTCATTTTTTTTGGGTATGGCCATTTTGCCGTACAGGTCATATTTGTCAAGCAGTAACAAAAGATTCTTGAGAATATCCTGTTCGTCTTCCGGCATTTGGCTGATGTCTTTACGCACCCCCGCAAATATGGCGAGATTAGCCATGGCCTGTAATTCCTTATCCTGTCCGTAGGATTGAATAATGGCTTCAAAATTCTTCCGTTTATCCGCCCTCCCGATGGACAGGATCAGTGGTTTTGCGGCATTGAACAGGAATCGCTCAATATCAGAATTAACTCTGTATAAGGCCTGCTCCTGCTCAATGGACATCTTAAAGGACGGCATATCCTGTCTGTAGAAGGGATAAAAGATTTCCAGGTTCACTCCAGGCGGTATGACTTTAAATTTGGCCGATTTAATATGGTCATACAATGCATAATGCGTATCAATATAGTGTTGTGTACTCTCAATAAAAATATCGGCAGTCAGTAAAACGTTCTCTTCCACTGCGATCCGCCGCTCCATATTGAATTTTTCATTAATTTTTTCCGGCGACATGCCCTCCTGTAACAGGATATTTTTTTTGTTCCTTCCGAGGGAATGGGCGGTGGCAAGAAAAGGGATGCCATAAATT
>DASSGT010000222.1:0-3282 GCA_035693345.1 Puia sp.
ATACATTGCAACGCCCTGAACATCTCCATTTGGCTTCGGAAGAATTTTATAAGTTCCCATGCCTTCATAATGCTGCGTCACGCTGTCTTTCCTGTTCAGATATTTCTCATCGAGATAAAATCTTCCCACCGAATCCTTCAGGTTCCTGACGAATTTGACATCGGTATTTATCTGCTGATTTAGTTTGTACGGTCTCTGGCTGCTGTAAAAAGTAACCACCGTATCACTGCTGACTGCCTGGGCTACCTGCGCTTCGGGCTCCTTGACCCTGTCGGCGTTTTTTCCCGAATTACAGGAGACAGCAGCCACCAGCAGTAAACAGTTTAAATAATACAACTTTTGCATTTCCGGTTTTTTGATATGATGAATAAATAGTTCAGCTACGCATGCTGATATTTCCTTTCTATTTTTGTTGCGGTTTTTTTGACAGACTTTAATTTAAAGGCAAGAACGACATTGAATATGCCCACGGTCAAAAACGCAATTCCGGACCAGGTAACGATACTGACTGCACCTGCCGCAGGATAATAAAGAACAAGAAATGCGCATACGATTGTGAGGAGTCCGCCAAATAAAAGCCATCCCCAGTTTTTGATTTCAAGATTCTTCAAATCAAGGGCTGCACCCATCAGATAAAATCCTGCGAACATCAGCCAAAAACCAAGAATATAGGGTAGTGTTACCATGGTAACGGCCGGATAGGCGAATAAATAGATACCGATGGCCAGGTCTATAATTCCGCCCGCAAGCGTCCATCCCCATCCCGGAAGAATATCACTGTTTACAATACCAAAAAAGATCTGTGAAAGGCCGGATCCCATCATCACGAGACTAAACAAAACGCTCAGGCCAACATATCCTTCGGCCGGCCTGTAAAAAATGGCGATGCCCGCGATGATAAATAATAGTCCTTTGATGATAAACCACCACCAGTTTTTGACGTCATCGGTGATCGTGTCCAAAATTGTGCTCATATATTTTATTTTAAATTGATAAATAAATCTTTAGTCCAATTCTTTTACTTTTTCCTCGAGCTTCTCAATTCTTGTCTGGTGTCTGTAGATTCTCTTTTCCAGCCGCGCCTTTCTGGCTTCCTTCCTCGATGCCCGACGCTTTTCCCTGTTTGTCTGATGTTTTTCTTTGAGCTCGGCAATTCTTTTGCGTCTCTTATCTTTCAGATTCGCAATATTTTGCTGGATCTTTGTTTTTTCAGCGGCATTCGCGGACTTGATTTTTGCCCTTTCTGCATCAATCGCCTCATCTGTTTCTTCAACCTGTTCGTCTACATAATCATCGTATACATAATCCACATCCGATCTGAAAATAGCGGTTGCACCCAGGGTGTTGAAAGCATGATCAATAATGTCCGGACTCTCTTCATAAACTTCCGCGATCACCGCAAATGTTCCTGGCTGCAGACGGTCATTAACCTTCCGGTAGAAATCGTCTGAAAAATCAAAGTAGTCTGATTCGGCAACTGCTCCGATCAGTGTGCCGGTGAACATGCCAACCAGCAGACCGACCGGACCGGCGATGGCACCGACCAATGTGCCAATGGCCATACCTGATAAAGTGCGCACACCATCCGAAGTATCTGCCTGAATCACGGAGGCTTCGTCATTGTAATTTTTTTTCACAATTACTTTCTCGTACACCGTGATGTCGCCGTACGACTCCAGTTCGTTCAACCGGTGTGACGCAGTAATGGCCTGCGATTCATTGTCAAATGAACCAACGATCAAATTTGTCATGTTTTCAATTTTAAAAGATGTTATGAAGTATTTATACAAAACTACCTTCGGCGAATTCGCAAGTCAATGGTGGGATGAATGGAAACGATGTATTTTTTACGCCGTAAGGCCCCGTTGTGACAATACGGAATAATTCAGGCCCTGTTTTTTGAAATCGGAGAAATTCATACCTGACACGGCCTTAAAAAATTTACTAAAATGACTGCTGTCAACGAATCCCAGCTCATAGGCGATCTCTTTCATGCCTGCATCGGAATAACGGCACATGCGCTTAGCCTCCAATACGACGCGTTCCCGGATCAGATGCCCGGCAGAAAATCCTGTATTTTTTTTAACGATACCATTGAGATAGTTTGGTGTAACGAATAACAGTGAAGCATAATCGGCTACCATTTTCTTTTCCCTGAATTGCTTGTCAAGAAGTTCCATGAATGACTTGACCAGTTCAATTTCCCTTGTTTGTTTTACAAACGACACGACGTTCCCCAGATGGCGGATCAGATAGATCAGAAAGATTTTGAAATAGCGTCTCAATAGTTGCGTTCTGAAAGAATATTCATGATTGAGTTCATTGGCCATCTTGACCATGATCTCTTCTAATTCCGGCTTCGCATCTTTTTGTATTTCAACCACAACATGTTCTGAGAAAAGCTGGCAGAGTTTTAAAGGACATATAGAGTCAAATTCGTGATCTGACATTTTTAAAAAGGAATCTGTGAAGGAAAGAATATATCCCTCTGCTTCAGGATTTATCAGTAACTGGTGAACCACACCGGGCCCCATACCATATAAATGGTTATCTCTGATAACATATTCCTTTAAGTCCACGCGGATGGATCCTGTACCTCTGATCACCCAGACCATTTCGTAATGATCATGGCTGTGTGCAGCGGGGTTTATAAAATTCTCCGGTTCTGTTTGTGATTGCAGGGTTTGTATGTCCAGGGCTAAGCCACTATGTTGAAATTTAAATATCGGAATGATAGGCGCATTATTCATAACCGCAAATTTTACCCTTAAGTGTTTCCATTTATATGCCCGATTTTATAATATTCTGAATCAGTGGATTAGCGATTTTTTGGGCAATTGTACGCGTACGATATTTCGTCTTATGATTAAGCCGGGTACGAAATATCGTATCTTCAGGAACTAGCGCAACTGTATCATGCCAAAACTGGCCACAGGTGTCAAAGCCAAACCAGCATCTGCTCCAAACGAGTCACTCAACAACGTTTTAGTATCCCTGAGTCAGGCCATTTCTTCCAAAATAGACCTCGTGCAGGTGATCCGGCATTCCCTGAGGTCGGCCGTTCATTTTTCCGATCTGGTGATTACCCGTTTCAATTTGCAGAAAGGGACCTATACCTTCTTTCTTGAATCATGTGACTTGAATGTTCAGGATTCTGATATCCATTCCATGGTTTTGCAGGAACATCCCATGGTGGATGGTGTGCAGGATGTGATCATGCATTCGGAACACAGCATGGTATTTTCCGTTCAGGATCTTCCAAAAAATGGCATCATCCATACG
>DASSGT010000223.1:0-2194 GCA_035693345.1 Puia sp.
ATAATAAATATCTTCTTTTTCATGAATCAGTTTCGCCTGTACGAGTTGCGCGGCTTCTTTCAGCATGGCCTGCTTATAGATAAAGTAGTGGTTAATGATGCCGTATTTTGGATATTCACGATATCCGCTGAAGCTTCGGATCAGGCCGATCATTCGTTTTGTTTCACTGGCTTTTTGTTCACCATCCGGTAGTTTTTTCAATCGTTCGATTAATTCCTGTTCTTTTTTCAAAGCTTCTTTCAGACCCTCTTCAAATTTCCGATGGCCGGCGCCGGGCTTAAAATTTTTGATGTTGCTGAGGATCAGGGGGACCAGCGTTGCCGGTTTTTCGGACCAGCGGGTTTTGGTAATGTCTATTTCGCCCGCACATCGCATCCCGTATTTGTCGAGATAATCATTGATGGCATTCCTGGTTTCCCTACCGCCCTCCAGCTGATCGATTTCATTCAAAAATTGATCATCTTTTATCTGCTGCAAATATTTAATGACTTCGGGGTATGGCCGAATTATGTCTGCAACATCCAATAGTGCGAGACCCATTTCCGAAGTGATATTATTCGACGCAGACTGGGCAAGCGTGTCTGCTGCATTTTTCTCACCCAACCATTCATTCATTTTTTCGTTGATCCAGGCCGATGCGTTCATTCCGGTCATAATCACACCAAAACTTTGCGGATCAGACATGATCTTCTTTAATTGACTGATATCTTCCAGGATAAAATCAAACAGATCCGTTCCCGATTTCGTGCGGATGTTTTGTTTTGATGTTTTTATCGATAACTGACTTTTTCTGATGAGATCAGAAACGATTGCCGGATCGTAATCAACTAATGTTTGATAATCACGGGGCGTTGCAGCGCTTTTATTGTTACCGGCAGCTGATTCTTTTTTATCATCCGGTAACATTTTTATAAAATCTTCCCGCTCTATGATGTTTGTCAGAGCATCTTTGATGAGTGGATCGGATTTCCCCAGGACATTTATCAGTGTTTCTCTGCCGGCAGCGGAAGCCAGCATCGTCGTAACATCCACAAATAATCTTCCGGCCGCTGTGCGCATGGTCGCCGCGGTCGTTAACAGCCATACAGACAAGCCCAATGGTTTCATAGCGTCCGTCATCATTTGCTGATGACCCACAGATATATAGACGTGATTCTCTTTGTCATTTGAATCCGGGATCGGAAATAATGTGGTGATCGGGCGGCTCTGCACAATATAAAAATGATCATCAGCCAAACACCATTCGATATCCTGGGGATAGCCGAAATGTGCTTCGATCTTTCTTCCTGTATCTGCCAAATGTAAAATCTGCTCATCCGTCAGCACTTGTCTGTTTTGCTTTTCGGGCCCGATCTCCTTTTCCATCGTACCACCTTCTTTTAAGGCATGGATTGCGAGTTTTTTGGTAGCTATTTTTCTTTCGATCACCCCGCCATCAGACACTTTGTATATATCGGCATTCACCAGACCGGAGACCATGGCCTCACCCAGTCCAAAGCCGGCATCAATCGATACAATTTTTCTGTTGGAAGTCACCGGATCGGCGGTAAATAAAATGCCTGCCGCCTGCGGGAAGATCATCTTTTGAACAATCACGGAGATCAGGACTTTACGGTGATCGAAACCGTTTTGAATACGGTAAAATACTGCCCTCTCCGTAAACAGTGATGCCCAGCACTGGCTGATATTTTTCAGTATTGCTTCTCTTCCGATGATATTTAAATAAGTATCCTGTTGTCCTGCAAAAGATGCCGTGGGCAGATCTTCTGCCGTCGCACTGGATCTGACGGCAAAGGCATATTGTTCATCCAGATGCGAGAGGAAGCGGATAATCTCTTCGAGAATGTTTTGGGGAATGGCTATTTCCCTGATCAGCTTCCGGATTTTTGCGCTGGTTTCGCTAATGGCTTTCCTGTTGTCTGCTTCTAACACGATCAACTCATCCAGCAGTGCATTCACCGCCGGGTTATTTCCAATCGATTCTTTATATACTTCCGTCGTAACACAAAATCCATCCGGTACCTGTATATCTTTTATATGAGACAGTTCCCCGAGACTGGCGGCTTTGCCCCCGACCAAAGCATGTGTGGATTTATCTATCTCTCCCAATCCAAGTATGTACGCACTCATATCTATCTTTTTTATACTTCTCTGCAATTATTTGTTATTGAGTTTATGGGTTGTCTCATTCATT
>DASSGT010000224.1:0-2195 GCA_035693345.1 Puia sp.
ACCTGGACTAACCATAAATTCTAAACGATAAACGACTACCATGAAAAAAATACCGCATTTCTTTGGACTTGTAATTTGTATGGCCTTGTTCGTGACCTCCAATTGCGTTCAGGCACAATCTTCAAAAATAGATTATGCAAAAGCCAGACAATACATCACGGAATCTGAAAAACAATGGGCCGAAGCTTCTGCATCCGGCGACACGACTGTGATTCATAGAATTTTAGCAGATGATTTTATCGGTGTGGCTCCCAATGGTATTCAGTACCACAAAAGACAGGAAATATATAATACATCTGTGGGCCCGAAATTATATTCATCAAATCATCTCAATAAAGTAAAGATCCGCTTTTACGGCAACATGGCTGTGGCGCAGGGCGATGAATCATGGGTTCGTATTTCCGGAAATCCGCTGACCGGTCGTTATGTGTGGACCGATACCTGGTTACTACGAAATGGCAAATGGCAGATCGTGGCTGCCGAAGATCTGGTTGCACCGGTGAAATGAAATTGTTTTTTTCAGCAAACAACGAAAGTTTAAATTGTGTTTTGGTATAATGTCCTACTCTGAAAAACGGCGAATCCAACCCGTGAAGTTTTATAACGGCTATGATTAGTGGCAGCTGATTCATCCAAATTATTTATTCAAACAATCTCATCGGCGATGAAAAAACTATTCGCGGCCAATCAACCAATGGTGGTGCTTCACATTTTTTTTGCTCTCCTTCTTTCCGGATGCGGTAACAACGCGTCGGAATCCCGTACAACGGCTACAGATACCCCGACACAAAAAGCAGCAGTAGTCGACCCGCTTTCCTTATGGAATGAAGGAGATACGAAACAAGCCATTCTGAAATTTGTGCATTCTACAACCGATTCAGCAGATTCGGCCTATGTAAAACCCGGTGACCGGATTGCCACGTTTGATCAGGATGGTACACTGTGGGTCGAAAAGCCAACGTATAGTCAGGTTTACTACTGCCTCGATCGCGTTCCGGAAGTAATAAAAGCAAAACCCGCTTTGAAAAGTATGGAGCCATTCAAAACAGTGCTGACGGGTAATATGGAGGCGATTGCCAAATTATCCAATGCCGATCTGGAAAAAATAGCCGTGGCCACCTTAACCGGCATGACAGAAACCGATTTTAAGGCGCAGGTTAAGGACTGGGTGTCGAAGGCAAAGGATCACCGTTGGAATAAATTGCATATCGAACTCATTTACCAGCCGATGCTGGAGCTCATGCAGTACCTGCGTGCAAATGGTTTTAAAACATATATCGTAACCGGCGGAGGCCAGGATTTTGTACGGGCCTATGCGGATTCGGTATATGGAGTACCTTCAGAACAGGTAGTTGGTACAGCCATCACCACTACTTTCAAATATGATACAGTCACCGGTAAATCTTCCTTATTAAAAAATCCAAAGCTGATGCTGAACGACAATGGTCCGGGCAAGGCACAGGGTATCCAGTTGATGATCGGCAAACGTCCCAACGCCGCATTTGGAAATTCAACCGGGGATCAGCAAATGTTAGAGTATACAAAAGGCGGCAATAAAAACAGACTCGCCATGCTGGTACTACACGACGATTCCACACGTGAGTATGCGTATGGTCCTGCCCAGGGCTTACCCGATTCCAAAGTGGGCACCTTTACGCAGGCGTTATATGACGAAGCCAAAAAAAGCGGCTGGACAGTGATCAGCATGAAGAACGACTGGAAAACCATTTTCAAATAATTTCGATACAATAATAACCTTCAACCTGAGCAGGACTTCCATTTCTCAGCTATCTTCAAAGAGAATATCACCTGAATTCACCGGTGAAATGAATGAACCGGTAGGATTAATAAATATGATAAAAATATTCATATACATATTATTCATTTGTGTCGGGCTCTCTGTTCAAAGCCAGTCTTTGCCGGATAGCCTGCAACAAAAATATAATGCTGCAAAAACTTTTAGGGATAAAGGACAAATCATAACCAATTATGTATTCCAGTTGAAGGGCTCTTCACCGGAGCAACTTAAAATATTATTACCGTTGCTTTCTTATTTTACTAATAAAAAAGACAATGCAGGTATTGGTTACACCAAATTATATATTGGCATTTCATTCGTTAAAATGAGTGATTATAGTGAAGCCTTAAAATATGGTATTGATGCGCTGAAGATTTTTGAAGAGGTACAGGACACT
>DASSGT010000225.1:0-2145 GCA_035693345.1 Puia sp.
GGTTACATATATTATAGAAGGTCAGATTGAACATTCGGACAGCAGGGGAAATCATGCAAGTCTGGAGGCGGGTTGCATGCAGTGGCTAAATGCGGGCTCAGGAATCGTTTGCGATCAGGATATCAAACCTGCATTCAAACAGGGTGAAACAGAAATATCGGTTATACGGGCATGGATTAATCTTCCTACAATACAAAAATTACGGCCGCCGGAATATCTATCATTTTGCCATGATGAAATTCCTCATGTAACACTTAATGAAAACGCCGGCTGGGTCAGAATACTCTGCGGAAGCTATGACCATGTGCAGGCCCGGATCCCGTCTTATTCAAAACAGTTTTTGTATCATATTCACATCGAACCAGCCCGGACATTTTCTATGATGACGGAAAAGGACCAGGAATATGTTGCATTTCTGCCGACCCATGATGCAGTGATAAACGAGTTGCAGTGTCAGAGAAGTGAATGCATTCTGTTCGGCTCATCCGGAGATTTTATCGAAATACAAAGCGACGGCGATCTTTCCACCGATGTCATTTTATTTGGAGGAGCAGCTTTAAATGAACCCTTCATACGCGAGGAGGGATTTGTCATGAATAGTCCGCATGAAATTACGCAGGCGTACAATGACTACTATGATGGCAGGTACGGCCATATTACTTATAACGAAAACAATAAAACAGATTAAAATGAACAACAATCAAACAGCGGTTCAACTGTTCCGCAACAATCTGGACCTTTTTCTCGCCAAAGACATGAAAGGCTGGACAGACACCTGCGATGAAAATGTCGTAGCTGAATTCCCTTTTGCACCTCCCGGTTCACCGGCAAGAATCGAAGGCAGGGCGGCGCTTTATGAATATCTGCGCAACTATCCCGGCTTTATTGATATTCGTGCAATCACAAAAACGAAGATATACGGGACAGAGGATGAAAACATGGTGATCGCAGAATGGAGCGTGTCGGGTAAGGTCGTTGCGAATGGCAACCCATATGACATGAGCTATGCGACTTTCGTAACCTACCGGAACGGTCTCATTATAAACTATCGGGAATACTGGAATCCCCAGGCCTTTCTGGCGGCCATGGCGGGAACCCGCTTTGATGTTGCAGAGACGGCGAACTAAAGTGTATCCGCTTATCCATTGATAAGCATCGCATTTTCCTTTACGCGATTGAAAAGCTGATCAATCTTTTTCCAGTGATAATACAACTGCCAGCGAGTCCATATAATCACGCCAGTGAACTATTTTTCTGTCTTTGATCGTAATGATAGAACAAAATCGGTTGTCGTATTTTTTCTTTGTCTGCGGAACCATGCCATGCACTTCATATTCCAGGATCACCACATTCTTTGGAGTTTGGGATTTGTAAATGTGCAGATTGTCCGCTGAATGGAGAACATTTGAATATCCGGCAAACCAATCCATGTAGGCCTTTCGTCCTTCGATTTTGTTTGGAAAGCCCGGAAAGTTATAGAGGAATTCAAAGACCGCATTGTCTGCCACGGCATCCCAAAAATGTTCGCCGTCTACTTCACCTTGAAGGCCATCCATAATGATGCTAAAAAAAGGCTCCGCGTTTTTATTAAACCCGGGATGGGTTCTGCTTAATTTATTTGCTTCCATGATTCGGTTTTTTTAATCCAAATCATAAAGTTCGCAGTGTATCGTCAAAACGAAGATGGATTTTATCATTAACCCACACGATACAGGCCCCCGTCGACGACAATCGCCTGTCCGGTGATGAATGCAGCATCATCGCTGGTTAAAAAAAGAACGGCGCCTGTAATGTCTTCCGGTTCGCCCAGCCGTTTGATTGCCTGTTGCTCATAGGTTGCACGTCTCATCTCATCGGACTGCGGTGCGATGGCAGTTGTGTTGGTCAGCCCCGGCAGCACCGCATTGGCCGTAATGCCATCCGTTGCCACGTCATTGGCAAGACCCCTCATGAAGCCGATGATTCCCATTTTTGTAGTGATGTAATGACTCATGCCGGTTATGGCAAGGCCCACCATATTGGAAGATATCCCGACAAATCGTCCCCATTTTTTCTTTCTCATCGAAGGCAGGAAATATTTTGCGCTGAGAAAATGTGAGTCCAGATTTGTCGTAAGCGTTTTACGCCAGGTTGCATAGTCCAGCT
>DASSGT010000226.1:0-2707 GCA_035693345.1 Puia sp.
ATGAGAAAGATAAAGTGAGTAAGATAAGGTGGCGAGGTTTTCGGTGAGCACCGATTTCATACGATACAGCAAACTGCCCGGAAGGATAGCTGACAATACAAAGAATCCGAAGGCAATGGCGATCAGGCTGAATCCAAAAATGGTCGCCCCGAAGGAATGCTGATCCATACAAAGAAAAAGACTCATTACAAAAAGAATGGATCCGACTATGATCATTGGATTGGCATAACGTTTCACAGGTGTCAGCCAGGATTCTCTGAAACGATAAAATGCCGCAATGGCTACGCCCACCATCAGACCATCCAGCCGTGTATATGTCGGATAATATATCAGTTTATACCACTCCATTCCAAAATCATCGGAGTCCACATTTGGTTTTAAGAAAATTTCCCAGCTAAACCATCTGAAAAAAATCGTCAGTAAAAAAATGGCCGGTATCAGCCATCCGGATTTATTTTTCAGCCGGGAAGAAAACACCCACATCAGTATCAGTGGCAGCAACAGATAAAACTGCTCTTCAACGCAGAGTGACCAGGCATGAGAAAATGTTCCGTAGCGCTGAATATCCTGACCATAGTTTTGTGTGAACGTAAACATTTTCCAGAGCGGGGCCAGGGTCTCCCGTTCATGAAAGGATGGAATAAAAATATAAATCAGCAGCACAAAAAAATATGGGGGGCATATGCGGAAGATTCTTTTAATATAGAATTCCCTGAACGGGATCTGCTTCCTTTTCTGCCAGGACTCCATCAGCTGATTCGAGATCAGAAAACCGCTGAGCACAAAAAACAGATCAACGCCGCACCACCCGAAATGAATAAAGGAATTATTCATCCAGTCCGGATGCTGGAAAATAGTATAATGATAAAGAAAAACGAGGCTGATGGCCAGGGCGCGGAGATGATCCAGGCCAATGAATGCATGATCAGTCTTCATGTATCCCAGTCAAATCGCACGATGTTGTCATTTAGTTTCCATTCTGCGGGACGCGGATTGGTCATCCAGTCCATCGGCTCACCGAGTGGCTGAACTTTCGACGCCAGATCAAATCCCTTCTTGATATATTTTTTTTGTTCATCACCCAGTATACCTGGTTCTGCCGAGATGAACAGAGGTGCACTGCTTTCAGCCAGCAGGCGCAGCCATTGTTTATTCTTGTCCCAGGGAACCTTACTCGTAAGCCCTACACAGTCACCATCTGCAGAATAAAAATTATTATGCTGTGGCAGACGGAATCCCAGTGTGTTCACACCCATTTTCAAAGTGCGGGCCCAGTCGGTACCACTGGTATCGTCGCCGATGCGATTGAGTTCGAAAATGCCGGCCGATAAATGGCTGAACGTATTACATCCCAGCAATATCATATCCAGCGCCGCTGCCCGGATCGTTTTATACAGGAACAATACGATCTCTGCATTGGTGATCGAACGGTCGTGGAAATGCCAACCCGGAGCGGTGATGGATTCATTCATTTCAAACCCCCAGCGGCCGAACAGATCATAACTTGTATAGTCATGTTTCAGCAGATGAAATCCCCACATTTTATAAAGCCGGATCACGGTACTGATCCTTTGTGCGTTTTCGGGAAAAGTGGGATCCAAAAATCTTTCTTTCTGATCTTTCTGCCCAGGGCGGATCGGGATCAGCATGGCGGGATTGTCCGACGCATTGGCCAGCAATGGGCGGGTCCAGAGACCGGGTCGCATGCCAAGTTGTTTGATCTGGGCCGCCATGGAAGACATATCACCGAAGTTTTCATTACCTCTCGTAAAATCGTCTCCCCAGCAACAGACATCGTTTGATTTCACCCCTTTTACCTGCCAGCCATCATCGATCACAGAGAAAGGTTTATTATCCCAGTTGGTTACCAGATCCGACATCGTCTTCGTGTGTTCAAGGATGAGGGTCCTTGAATTGTTGCCGTATGCAAAATACCAATCATTGATCCCATACACGGGTTTCTTTGGAAGCATCGGTTCATCACACATCATTTTACAGATCCGGGTATCGGTATGCCAGGAATTTTCGCCTGGTTCATTTTCCAGGGTCACTATATCCGCCGCATGCAGATTACGCTCGCCGAGTAAGACACCCGATCCCCCGGAATTACAGTCCATCAGAAGTTCCAGGGATTCGAGGGATACCTGCCAATAACAGATAGTGCTTGCACCCGTCTTCACACCAAAAGCCTGTGTATGTTCTCCTTCGGAAATGAGCACATACCAGGGCGCTTTTTTTGACAAATCGGGTGGACCCCAGGCCAGGTCGCCATAAGATCTTTCCCAATGGTCGCCGAGAACTTTGGAAGAAGGAGAATTGTTTTGTTTCCAGTGACATTGAATAAATTCCAGCTCACGGCCAGGTGCACTGATATTAACGGAAAGAAAATCCGCATTTAGTTTTAATGTCACTTCTACTTCATTCAATTTCCAGGACTCGGCTGTACCCTGCAGGGAGATCCACTGACCATTACAACGGACCGCTATAGCATCCGGATAGCGCATGGTTTTAACGAGCCGGCCGGTGAGGGGATTGATGTGCACGAACAAAAAGGAAGCAGCAGAAAAACCCGATAACTGAATGAACCTTCGTCTTTGCACGCAGGAGATAGTTTTCTATTGAAACTGATAGTAAATCAATGCGATGGCTGCCATCGTCATCACTATAAAAGTAATCATCCCCAGGATATTGGAGAGACGGGAATTGG
>DASSGT010000227.1:0-2552 GCA_035693345.1 Puia sp.
TGCTGCCGGTAGTAAAGATTATGATGGCGACTCACTGAAATATGAATGGACAATTTCAGTTGACAGCGGAAAGACAATTAAAACATTTAATGAACCGGATCCATCCGTTAACCTGGATCAGCCGGGATTATATACTGCTACATTAACCGTCACGAGCAAGGCAGGTTTGAAAAACAGACAGGCTGTAAAAATCATAGCTGGAAATGATCCGCCTCATGTGAATGTGGACATTTCCGGAAATAAAACCTTCTTTTTTCCGGGTAAGCCCTTTGCATATGATATCAAAGTCACCGATAAAGAGGATGGAAAGGTGGATCCGCGTCAGGTGGCCGTGAGTATTGATTATACTTCGGAAGGATTTGATCTGGCAGAACTGATGCAGGAACAGCGAAGTGTGGATGCATCCACCCGTTTCGCTGTGGCCAGGGCCATGATCAACAATATCGATTGCAATAATTGTCATCACCTGGATACCAAATCTGTCGGACCGGAATTCGTGGAGATTGCAGAGAAATATAAATCTAAATATGCCTGGGCAATGGATTCACTTCCTAAGAAAATCAGGTCCGGCGGGTCCGGTGTGTGGGGTACAGTGAATATGCCGGCACATCCTTCCATTTCCCTGAACGACGCAACAACGATTGTCAATTATATACTCAGTTCTGAACAAAAGACGATCAGTACGCTTCCATTGAAAGGAACGTATACACCCAAAGTTCCGGAAGGAGACAATGGAAAAGGAAAGGTGATCGTAAGGGCTGCGTATACCGATAAGAGTGCGAAGGGCTCAGAGGCGATTACAACCGAAGAAGTAAAAACGTTGCGTAGTTCCGAATTAAGTCCGGGTACCGCGGATACCATGTACCGTGCAGAAGTAAATCTGCAGACCATGTTCGCTGTTTCACTCAACATCATACCGAAGGCAAATGGATATATCGGATTCAAACAAATAGACCTTACGGGCATACCACAACTGGAGATCAGTGCTATGGCATTAAAAATGATGGGATACCTGGGTGGAACCATCGAAGTCAGGTTGGATAAGCCAGATGGTGAATTGCTGGGTCAGGTGATCATCGAATCAAAAAATCCAAACTTCGGAGGGAGTGCCGCCAATGCGGCGCAAAATTCCGGTGGTGCAAAAACGAAGCAGTCACCAACCGCTCCAGCAGCTCCAAAAAAACCAGCTGCTGCTGCAAAAAAACCGGCTGGATTTAGTAATCCATTCGCAATACCGGGAATAAAAACAGATATCAAACCGGTCAGTGGATTGCACGACCTGTATTTCGTATTTAAAAATGAAAATGTAAAAGGTGATCAGCCACTCATGACGGTATCGAATATCAAATTCAATAATGTAAAACAACCCTGATAACTTTTCCGCAGTCAGCCAATCATCGCATTAAATCATCATTTTAAAATAACAACATGCATAACAGAAGAAATTTTATCAGGAACTCCGCCGCAGTTGCAGTGGGAGGATTATTATTATCACGCAAAGGATATGCTTCCTTATTGGAAAAATATGCCATGCATCCGGTCGGATTACAGCTTTATACACTGGGCGGCACCATCGATGACGATGTGCCGGGTACCCTGAAAAAAGTGGCAGACATTGGATACAAAGATGTGGAATCGGCATTCAGCATAAAGGGTGGATACTATGGCATGACATCAAAAGAGTTTGCAAAATTAACAAAGGACATGGGTCTGTCATGGGTTTCTCATCATACGATCGGAACCCCCTTTAAAATACCTCCGGGAGGTTTCAAAATGCCCGCGGGTATGGACACGACCCGGCTTCACCAAATGAGAAATATGCCTCCGATGAAAAATCTGAGAGATAATTACCAACAGGTCATTGATGAAGTGGCAGAAGGGGGAGTGAAATACCTCGTATGCGCATCTATCCCGCTTAGCACGACAGAAGAAATCAGTCAGGCTGTTGAGATTCTGACAAAAGCGGGAGAGGCGGCCAGGAAAGCAGGCCTCACTTTGTGTTATCATAATCATACCCATGAGTTTGAAAAAGTGGATGGAAAACTTCCTTATGATCAGTTATTGCAAATCAGTCCGGATATTCTTAAAATGGAATTGGACCTGGGCTGGGCATCAGCAGCCGGCATGGATCCGGTTGAGATGTTTAAGAAAAATCCCGGCCGCTATCCGCTCTGGCATGTAAAGGATATTGTGATGGCTCAGAAACTGCCCACCGAAATCGGAAACGGAGGCGTTGATTTCAAAAGAATCTTTGCAGCATCAAAAGAATCGGGCATGCAGTACTTTTTTGTGGAGCAGGATGGTGCCACGCATCCGATTGAAAGTATTACCACCAGCTATAATTATCTGACAACAAAACTGATGGTTTAGTTCAACACCGCATATCACCGTTCACCCCAAATTTCTGAGCAGGTTTATTTATTTATTTTAATTTGGATTTACAGGCTAAGGCGTAAGGCTAAGGCTAAGGCTGGTATGGAGCAGTAATCCGAGGTGCCTACTTCGAAGTTTGCATCCGTCCTCGAGCCTCAGCCTTCAGCCTTCAGCCTTCA
>DASSGT010000228.1:0-4879 GCA_035693345.1 Puia sp.
TGAAAACACAGGTCAGACTCAAGATCCGAATCAAAATCAGAGCCCGGATAACGCATAACCCCATATTGTGTAGTGGACGTGGAGAGGTTCTACCCTTCCTCGCGAACCACACTAGTTTTTGATTTTGGGCCTCAGACGTTGCCTGGCTTTATTAAAAATCTTCTGGTCATTCTCTTTCCCTTTCCTCAATAACTTTTGTTCCTCTTCGGGTAAGTGATAAACTTCCATGCAGGCCTGGCTGCAACAGCCATCGAATTTCGCAGCGCAGGCGGCACATTGAATAAAAAGCAGATGGCAGGCACTGTTTTTACAATTGGTATGTGTATCTGCCGGATGTCCGCACTGGTGACAATGTGCAATGATTTCCCCTGTGATGGATTCACCCAACCGTTCGTCGAAGACGAAATTTTTCCCGTGAAACTTGTTTTCCAGCCCCTGCTCACGAACTGTATTGGCGTAGTGAATGATACCGCCTTCCAGGTGAAAGACTTTTTGAAATCCCTGATGAAGCAGATAGGCACTTGCCTTTTCACAGCGGATACCACCCGTGCAGTACATGATCACAGGCCGGTCTGTGTGTTCTTTTAATAATTCAGCCGCCATGGGAAGCTGATCCCTGAATGTATCACTCGGTATTTCAATCGCTCCTTCAAAATGACCTACTTCGTATTCGTAATGATTGCGCATATCCACAACGAGTGTGTCAGGGTCTTCTGTGAGCCGGTTAAATGTTTCGGCATTTACATATTGCCCTTTTTTCTCCATACTGAAATCAGGGTCCACAATGCCGTCTGCGACAATCTTTTCCCTTACTTTGATTTTTAAAACCCAAAAGGATTTTCCATCGTCCGCGAATGCCCTGTTTAAACGAAGGCCACGCAGAGGAGGAATGTTTTCAAGGCATTCTTTAAATTCTTCAAACCTGGACGCGGGTATGCTCAATTGGGCGTTAATCCCCTCATGCGCCAGATATATTCTTCCGAAGACCTGTAATTCCGAAAACTTCACATAAAGTTCATCGCGGAAAACTTTTGGTTCGGGAATGGGAAAATAACGATAGAATGAAATCGTTATGCGTGGAATGGTTTCTTCCAGAAGCCTTTGCTTGAGTTCTTTCTGTGATATCCGGTTATGCAATATAGCCACGGCGCAAATTTACTAAAGGTTTAGTGTTTTATGAAACAGGCTCTATTTCGTTAAACCCTTCAGAATTGGCTAAAATTTTTTTACTTTTAATTGATTTTCAATTACGAAACCCGCTCCATGAAATTTGTACCGCTGCTCATTTCTTCATTAACAACCATTCTGCTAATCATTGTTTTCGACACGAGGTGGGGCCCGGCGCCTGCCTTTGGTGAATTTCTCAGCCCCCAGTATGGGTTCTGGCAGAATGCCGAGCCCGTGGATAAGGATTTCTCACAGGATCTTCAGCTGCCCGGATTAAAGGATCCGGCTGAAATCTATCTGGACGACCGTCTGATCCCACATGTTTTTGCCGGGAACGAGGAAGACGCCTATTTTATACAGGGATACCTCCATGCGAAGTTCAGGCTTTGGCAGATGGAATTCCAGACATATGCCGCCGCCGGCCGGATCAGCGAACTCATCGGTCCGAAGGCTTTAAATTACGACCGGGAAAAAAGAAGACTTGGAATGGTGTACGCAGCGGAAAAAACAGTCGCTGTGATGGAGAAGAATCCCGTTGTAAAGGCCGAAGCTGACGCTTATACTGCCGGCGTGAACGCCTATATCACAAAACTGAAAGTAAGTGAACTCCCGATTGAGTATAAATTAATCGGATATAAACCCGAACTCTGGTCCAATCTGAAAACAGCCCTGCTGCTGAAATATATGTCGCTGGATCTGGCAGGTTTCGAGACAGATTTTGAGTTTACGAATCTGCGGACCACCCTGGGTTATGAAACATACAGCAAAATGTTCCCGAGTTCGCAGGATTCACTGGATCCTGTTGTATCCGGCGACACGGTAGCCCGGGTTCCGGGCATCATTGTGAAAGCTCCTTCCAAAAGTGATTCCCTCTATCTGCAAAAGAAAGACACCCTCAGTATTAAAGAGGTTACCAAACCCGATAAAGACAATGGCAGCAATAACTGGGCTGTCAGCGGTATAAAAACAAAAAGTGGCTCACCGATTCTTTGTAATGATCCGCACCTCGGACTTAACCTTCCATCGCTCTGGTATGAAATGCAGTTATCCTGTCCGACCATGAATTTTTATGGCGTCACATTACCGGGATCGCCGGGTTTTGTTATTGGATTTAATGACAGCTGCGCATTTGGTTTAACCAATGGCGGCCGCGATGTAAGGGATTATTATGAAATTACTTTCAGAGATGACAGTAAAAAAGAATACTTGTACAACGGTAAATGGATTCCATCCGATTTTCGATATGAACATATCAAACTGAGAGATTCCGTTGAATATATTGATACGGTAGCCTATACTGTATTCGGACCCGTGATGTATGATAAAAGTTTTTCCGGCAACAGAAAAACAAATCATAAATATTATTCAGTGCGCTGGAAGGGAAATGATGCAGGAAACGAACTGCTCGCTTTTAACGGTCTTGCGCATGCGAAAAATTATACAGATTATCGGGAAGCCATCAAATATCTTTTTACGCCCGGACAGAACATCGCTTTTGCCTGTAAAAACGGAGATATTGCGATGACGACCCAGGGTGAGTTTCCGGCCAAATGGAAAAGACAGGGTGAGTTTGTAATGCCCGGAACCGACAGCAGTTATATGTGGCAGGGAATGATCCCGCAATCGGAAAACCCATTCATGTACAATCCCGAAAGAGGTTTTATAAGCAGTGCGAATCAATTCCCGGTTAACCCAGCTGCCTACCCCTATTACCTGGGTGTGGATTATCCCATATACCGGGGTCTGATCATCAACCGGTATCTGAGTCAGATGAATGAAATCGGCGTTGAAGACATGATGAAAATGCAATTGGATACCTACAATCCCTTTGCCGGCATGGCAAGACCGATATTATTAAAGAATATTGATTCTTCCGGACTCAGCAACGATGAATTAAAATATTACGAAACACTAAAAGACTGGGACCTTCATTACCAGGCAGATGGAAAGGGCGCATCCGTTTTCAATATTCTCTGGGACAGTCTGAAAGTGATCGTTTGGAATGATGAACTGGAAAAAGCCGGAACGCCCATTTTATATCCGTACAACAGCACTTTACTGGAAGGCATTCTCCGCGACAGCGCTTACGAATTCCTGGATAATATCAATACACCGGAAAAGGAAACTTTAAAACAGGATGTTACACTGGCTTTTCACCGGGCTGCAGCCACCTGCAAAAACCTGGATCATGACGGCAAACTGTCCTGGGGTAAATTAAAGGGAACAAAAATTGAGCATCTTGCGAAAATAGCGCAGTTCAGCAGGATGGATATTGAAAACGATGGCGGGGAATTTGCAATCAATTCAGAGAAAAGAGACCATGGACCGGGCTGGAGAATGATTGTACAGCTCACCAAAAACACCGAAGCATATGGAATTTATGCCGGAGGTCAAAGCGGAAATCCGGGCAGTGCGTATTATGATAATTTCATTGACAATTGGGCGAATGGGAAATATTATCCATTGTGGATGATGGAAAAAAGTGATGAGACAGACAAAAGAATTAAGGCCATTATCAGAGTAACTAAATTGTAAATCCAACGCATGTTGAAATATATTTTGTCTATAATAGTAACCGGACTGGTCGCATTCGTAATCGGTTTATATATGCCGTGGTGGGGAATCTCCATTGCGGCGTTCGCGGTTAGTGCAGCCATACCGCAGAAGCCGGCATTTTCTTTTCTGTCAGGATTCCTGGGCGTATTTCTATTGTGGGAAGTGCTTGCCTGGTGGATCGACAATAAGAACAACGGTATCCTTTCCCAAAAAATTGCCAGCGTGCTTCCTCTGGGCGGGTCTTCTGTTTTACTGATTGTTATTACATCTATTATTGGTGGAATAGTAGCTGGTTTTGGAGCCCTCGCCGGTACATATATGCGAAGACTGATCTATCCGCCGACTACTCCGGCAGAAACTATTTAGGGGCTGTTACGGCGTCATCCATTTTTTATCTACCCTGCAAAATGAGGACAATTATTTCGATAATATTTCTTTCTCTTCTCTGCCAGGGTGCCCGGGCTGTAAGAGTCACCGGAACCGTTACGGATGATAAAGGCAATATTCTTCCTTATGCATCTGTTTTTATCAAGGGCAGTTCCCAGGGTACAACCAGCAATAACCGGGGCAAATATTTTCTGGATCTGCCGGCGGGTCATTATACCGTCGTCTGCCAGTACGTTGGATATGGACGACAGGAGAAATCCGTCACACTGACCACTGAAACCATCACTTTGGATTTTCAATTATCCATTCAGCAAACAAACCTGAAGGAAGTGGTTGTAAAACCAGGAGGAGAAGATCCGGCCTATGAAATCATACGCAAGGCGATAAAAAAAAGAAAATCCTACGAGAATCCGCTCGATTCATTTACCTGCGATGCCGATATCAAAACGTTGATCCGAAGTCGCAGTCTTCCTTCAAAAATTCTTGGGAAAAATTTCTCTGATGAAGACCGGAAAGATCTCGGTGTGGATTCAGAGGGACGCGGTATTATCTATCTTTCTGAATCCCTTACAAAAATCGCATTTAAGAAGCCCGATAAAATTAAACTGGAAGTAGTATCCGGAAGAGAAAGCGGATCGAACGGCTATGGTTTTAATTTCCCCACATTCATCAACTTTTATAGCAATAATGTAAACGTTTTTATTACACAACTCAGTCCGAGGGGATATGTTTCACCGATTGCCGATGGTGCATTGAATTATTATAAGTA
>DASSGT010000229.1:0-2564 GCA_035693345.1 Puia sp.
GTGAGATCATCTTAAACAAAATGTCAACAAAAAATAAACGTATACTGAATAAAGCAGAAGTGCTTGCCTGGGCAGCGAAGATCAGACCGGAAGAAAAAATATTATTAATTACAGCAGGCGCCGGAGATATAGACGAGCTCGTTTATCCATTGGAAGCATTATTAAAAACCAAATGAATATAAAAAGCCCACTGAAAAAATTTTTTATGGTCGTTCTCTGGTGCCTTTTGGGCGGCTCCGGACTGGCACTGCTGATCGCGGCCATCAATGCCAAAAACAGCAGCCTCTGTAATGGTATGGAGGTTGAGATCAATGGCGGCGGGAAGGCTTTCTTTCTAACAAAAAAAGATGTGACTGCGATGCTGGAATCGGAAAGTATCCGGGACATACATAATAAAAAAGTATCCTCTTTCGACTTGTTGAAGATGGAGGGTATTCTGCGCAGAAATACCTGGATAAAGGATGCACAGCTCTATTTTGACAATAACCAGACACTCAAGCTCCGTATTCAGGAACGCCAGCCTGTTGCGAGATTGTTCACTACAAATGGCAGCAGCTATATGATAGATAGTGCCGGAATACAAATGGCGCTGGGAGAAAGAAATGCATTCAGGTTACCGGTCTTCACCGGCTATCCTTCAGAAAAATTCGGATTGAGACATGATAGTGCATTGAGCCGTCAAATCAGGGACCTGGCAAATTTTCTGAACAATCATTCTTTCTGGTCAAATCAGGTGCAGGAGATAAATATCAGTTCCTCTAAAACATTCCGGTTGACACCCCTGATCGGCAACCAGCTGATTGAATTGGGAGACGGAAGCGAAATTGAAAATAAATTTCATAAACTCTTTACTTTTTATAAGGAAGTAATGGCACATGCCGGATTTGAATATTATACGCATATCAATATAGCTTATAAGGACCAGGTCATCGCCACCCGCAAGCAGGGATCGGTATCACGCGCTGATTCCATACAAGCCCGAAAAAACGTAATGGATTTAATCCGTCTCGCTCAGCGGATGCAATCAGATACGGCAAAAATCAGAGAATCGAAACCACTTGAAAAAAACACCATAACGGAGCAAAACCTGCGGAGTTATGATCTTCCGGAAGAAAACGAAAACAATAATAATCAACCAGGTATTAATCATCAACAACAACAGTAAAATAAACTAAACCATGAACCAGGAACAACCCATTATTGTAGGACTCGACATAGGCACAACAAAAATTGCAGCCATTGCAGGACGTAAAAACGAGTATGGCAAATTGGAAATCCTTGGCTTTGGCCGGGCAAACTCAAACGGCGTAAAGCACGGACAAGTATTGAATATTGATGAAACGATTAAAGCCATCCGGATGGCTCTGGACAATTGTTATGCTTCTAATCCCAACCTGAATATATCGGAAGTTTATGTAGGCATCGCGGGTCACCATATTAAAAGTTTGCAAACCCGGGGTGATATTGTAAGGCAGAGTACAGAAAATGAAATTACGCAGAAGGAGATTGATCAGCTGGTTGCAGATCAGTATAAAACGTATATACCTGCCGGCGATCAGATTATAGACGTGATACCACAGGAATTTGCTGTAGACAATTTCCAGAATATCATCAGTCCGATTGGATACGGAGGCGTGAAAGTGGGTGCTAATTTCCATATTATAACCGGTGATAAAAATGCGATCAAAAATATCAGCCGCGCAGTTGAAAAAAGTGGATTGCAGACAAAAGACCTGGTATTGCAACCACTGGCTTCTGCAGCCGCGGTTATGGGGCAGGAAGACCTTGAGGCGGGCGTAGCCATCGTTGATATCGGTGGCGGCACCACTGACCTGGCCGTGTTTTATGAAGGTATACTCAAGCATACAGCGGTTATTCCCTTTGGTGGTGAAAACATTACAAATGATATCAAAACGGGGCTGGGTGTCCTGAAAACCCAGGCTGAACAAATGAAGGTTCAGTTTGGATCTGCACTTTCCAATGAAGCCAAGGGAAATGCTTTCATAACAATTCCGGGATTACGTGGAATGCCTGCAAAAGAAATCAGCGTGAAAAACCTGGCAAATATCATTCAGGCTCGCATGAGTGAAATCATGGATTTTGTCTCGTATCACCTGAAACAAGTGGGCCTTGATAACAAGATGCTGAATGGAGGTATTGTACTCACTGGCGGAGGTGCACAGTTGAAACATCTGATTCAGCTGACTGAATACGTAACAGGATTAAATGCGAGAATCGGCTATCCAAATGAACATCTTGCGTCAGGGCAAATTGAAGAACTTTCCCGGCCAACCTATTCAACATGTATCGGATTAATATTGAAAGGATACAGTGACTATGAACATAACCGCAAACAATTTGAAAAAACACATGTCCAGGTAGAAATTCCAACGGCATTGAAAACGCCGGAAATGATAAAAGAGCAGGTTGTCGTCTCAGAAGAAACCAGGCAATTGGAAAGGATTATTAACAGACGTGGAATAAAAGATTTCTGGGGGAAGTTCAAAGACGGTATCATTGATCTGTTCAAGGAAGAAGAAGATCACGCACTTTAATTCTATACT
>DASSGT010000230.1:0-2302 GCA_035693345.1 Puia sp.
GAGATGAATGACCCCAGACAAAAAAAACCCATCATCATTTGTGTGGGACCAGGTGCCCTGATCAAAGGTTCGCTGGATATGGGGCCCGCCAAAGAAAAAGAGAACCTGGAAAAACTAAAGCAACAATTGAGCAAACTCCCCCGGGATGCAAATGTGGTGATCTATTGCGGATGCTGCCCGTTCGATCACTGCCCAAATATCAGACCCGCATTTACCGTAATAAATGAAATGAAATTCAGCAACGCTCACCTCCTCAATCTGGAACATAATCTTAAAACGGACTGGATCGCTAAAGGATATCCTAAAGCGTAAAGCATAAAGCGCAAGGCGTAAAGCGTTTTAAGAAACTGTGCGAACACAGCTGTATGGAATTTGTAAAATGTGACGCATGATGTAATGGCCAACCGCATTCCATTGAGATAGCGACAACGAACAGATCCTCTGATACAATTTTTTGCTTTACGCCTTACGCTTTAAGCTTTAAGCTTTATTAGTGTTTCCGCCAATGACCGGCAACCCAGTATTCACCATATTCATGTTTCTTCCAATGACCGGGAATCCATACCCATCCGGGATGCGGAGGCACAGCCCAGTATCCACCGGAATAAACATAACCGCCGCCATTCGGCTTCCACTCCTCTGCAATCCAGACATGATTCGGACTGGGTGCAACGGGTCTTACGACGACCGGCGCAACCGGCCTGACCTTGACGTAAATCGTCTGAGCGGACGCAGATAAACTAATTCCTGTTGTTAAAAATCCAAATACAAATAGTACAGATAACAGTTTTTTCATAATGCATATTTTTCGTTTGACCATCTTCGGTTGAAATGGTTTAATACGTAGAATATGCATAACGTCCGCAAGCTAACGAACCGTGTAAACTGCTTGTTAAGCCTGATGTCTATTGCAGTTTTTGTATCAGCGAATCATAATAGTTTTTGGTGAAAATCACATCCGGAAGATTGTGATACCAATTGGATTCATGTTCAATAGAGAGCATTCCCTTGAAGTTCTGCCTTTTTAATTCAGCGAGCACACCCGGAAAATCTACAACACCTTTGCTGACAACTGTATCACCAGCTTTTGGATTGTTAAATTCTACAATATCTTTCAGATGGACACCAATGATATGTCCTTCTAATTTTTTAAGACATTCTACAGGGTTTAAACCGTTTCTCGCCCAATGGCCCACATCGGCGCAGGATCCAATATGTGTGTGACCCTGGATGGCCGCTAACACCGAATCAGGGCTCCAGTACATATTCGGTTTGGGATGATCGTGAATGGCGACAGGAATTCCATATGCACCTGCCAGACTATCTACCAGATCCCATTGATTCTTTATGGGTTCGGCGGTGATATAACTCATCCCCAAATTTTTGGCCAGCTCAAAAGTCTTGATCCACTCTGCCTTATTCTTTGGAACAATGACACCCATAGCCACAGGCTGGATACCATGTTTATTTAATAAAGCTTTTAGTTTGGCAATCGTTTCAGCCGACATATCCAGGCCATATTTGCCCGACATTCCACCACCCAGGTCTTGTCCGATGAACGCTTCGATATTTTTAATGCCTGAACTGTCAACTTTGTTTAATGCATCACTGAACGAAAACATCCGGAACGTCCACATCTGAATTCCCAATTTAAAACCGGCGGTAGACCCGGTATTTGCCATACTGCTGTCAGGTTTTACCGTACTGCTGTCGGTGGCAGTAGTCGACGAAGAAGAAGATCCGTTACATCCGATCATAAAACAAACAACGAGAAGAGATAAAAAAATGGAAGCAAACCGTTTCATTTGTTACTTTTTAATGAAAAAATAATCATTTCAGTTTTGTAAGGTCGCCATTTTAATGGAAAAAAAATCCAGTCGCAATCAATAAAAATATGGGTAAAGAAATACTCAATTTTCAATTAACAAAATTTATGACAGAGAGACCATCCGGATGCATGAAATTGAGTAACTTGAAATACCATTTAAATCAATATTATTTAACCACACAACGACTTTCATATGAAACGAAGCGTTTTTACAAGGTTGGCTTTTTTTGTTTTTCTCGGCCTTTTGGTAAGTACTCATTCCTGGGCACAAGGTGATAAAAGTTCAAGACCCAGCCCGCCGGCAACTGCCAAAGGGAAAATTAAAGATGCCACCATTACGATTGACTATAGTAGTCCGTCGGTGAAAGGCAGACAGATCTGGGGCACTCTGGTTCCTTATAATAAGATATGGAGAGCCGGTGCCAACGAGGCCACCATTTTTACAACGGATAAGGATATTATGGTGGAAGGCAA
>DASSGT010000231.1:0-7783 GCA_035693345.1 Puia sp.
TGAATATTATGCAGTCGGTGACACAGAAGATCTCATTGCAAATAATCTCATTCAGTCTGATTCGATATCTGAAATCATTTGGAAAAGGGTCGCTCTTCTGTCACAAAATCCAAGAAATGCGGTTGCATCGGAACTCATGGCACCGGCTGTTAATTCAATGATTGATATTGTGGTAACCCGTGAAGGAGGCAGAAGGGCCGCTGTACCCGGATTGATCCTGTTGGTACTCAGTTCCCTGATACTTGTCTCCGCTTTTCTGTCCGGATACGGAAGTAAGAATCTGGAGAGAAACAATGTGCTGGTGATCGCATTTGCATTTATTACAACGGTGGCCCTGTACCTGGTGATGGATCTGGACCGGCCGCGTCAGGGTTTTGTGAACCTGAATGATTCCCAGGAATTACTGGTCAATCTGAGACATTACTTTATCGAAAATAAGTGAGAAATCTATTTCCGATCCATCCGCTAATCAATGAAAGGTAATTCAATGCAGAAAAAAACCCTATCACAGCTAAGTAATAAGGTTGCTATTGGTCTTTCGGCTGTTGTTCTGGTTACGGACGGGTAATCATTCGGTTATTCCCTGCTTCATCAAAACTCATTAACTCTATTTATTTTTTGTGACAATTCTACTCATTTCCTCTCATATGAGCTTCATATACCAATGGTCTAATTGTTAATAGCTCGTTAACAGAAATTGGGCTTCTGAATAAAAAACAGCCCATTACCCTTAAGTAACAGGCTGGAAGGGTCGGGCAATTTTGGTTTCGGCAGGTTTAACAACCTATCGTCATACTAATCAGGGTCATTTAATTTTTTCAACTGGTCCAATTTTTCTCCCACTATCTTTAATTCGTGATAGATTTTTTTAGTTTTGGCAAGAACCTCATTATTTCTAATGGCCCGGTCTAATGACTTTTCGAGATTTTGATACTGTATTTCTAAAGAATCCATTTCTTCTTTAATACTATCGGTTCCCATCTTGATAAATAATGAGTGACAAAACACTTATCAATCTATATTGCGATACGGGCGATTAATATTCCTGAGATAATTGGTTGAAATAAGGTTTAGGGAATGGTCCGGGACGACCTGCTCATTATGAATGTAGGATAAAATTATAATAAGTAAGCGTTTTTAAATACTATTTATTTCTATTTGGTTATCCGCCAGTTATAACCTGCTCATGACTCCTCTTAGGTATATCAGGGAATCCAATACCGCTTCCTGCATTGTCTTTTGAGAACTATTATTTGATGATGGCATATAGTATCTAAAATTTGTAAGGGTGTATTTATTTGGGTCGGCATTATTAACTATTTCTGCGATAAAGAACGGGAGTTCGGTATGAATTAAGTATTTACATTCCAGATCAATTAAAATCTTTGGAGGAGTCATGGCTTCCTGATTTTAATATAAAATTACTTTATATTTTATTTTCGCACTTCTTCGCCTTCTTTATTAAATGGCTAGCCGATTTCCTTTTTTACGATTGGTGGAATACAATTCTTCCAGTATTCCATGATCAAGCTGATCGTCTTTTCTATTTTAATTACCGAGTCCTGCTTAATAAAAAACCCCTGGGCGGATGTGCTATATGCATCTATGATCATATTAGGTGTAGCCGTGGTAGAAAGATATAGGTAAGGAATGCATTTAAGTGCCAGCTGAGCATCCACTTTAAGCTGTTTCCTCAAATCAAATCCGCTGAGAATTGGCAGGTTTATATCGGATAATATAATAAATGGCAGGACTTCTGTCTTTGCTAAGAAGTCAAGAGCCTCCTGCCCGGTACTGAAAAAATTATTTCATTTGAATAATTCAGTTTTTTAAATACTTCGGCTAATATTTCCTGATCATCAAAATCGTCTTCAATTATTACAACGGGACCGTTTTTGTTCATGACTATTATTAAGAAAAAAAAATTTTGTCGCCGTATATCGGCAGGTTTACTTCAGTAGAAGTTTAATACATTCAGTTTACCGTCGGGAAAGATGGATAATTTCTAAGTTAGAATAGGAGAGTAAAGATTCACGGGCGCAACCAATAAATGTAGACTTTTTATTGATTGTAATCTGTGAATTAACAGGTTCTATTAAAAGTGTAATGTAATCAATAAAACAGGCAGATCAGGGTTTGTGCGAAAGTTTAGAGGATGTAAGGAGAAAATAAAAAGTCCCACTAGTTTCTAGCAGGACCCTAAGGGTATGGACGTTATAGGGAATTTATTTTGCGGTATCCCTATAACTTGTATCATTATCTAAATATTGCCTGCTCCTGCCGTTAGTTATCCACCAAAAACCCTTAAGTTTTTTTTGTGTTTTTCTACGAAAAGCCAATTCGTATAAATACGAGGGTCAGTTTCTGATTTTTATAAAATCCCAGAGTAATGTGTAGATTCTTTTCCTCAGTTGAGTGGAGTTTTACAGAAATTCGCCTAAATGTAAACAGCAAAAAATTATGCACAATATTTGATGACTTTCTAAGAATCCTAACATTGTACAAATGCAATATTTGAAAACTTTAGACACGTCGGAACTGTCCGACTTATTAGCCGCACATACTTCGAAATACACCAAAATGCTGGCATCAGGCATTTTTAATGATGAAGACTTTAAATTAACTGAAGAAATGATTCATAATATCCAGAAGGAAATTATGAATCGCGGCGTGCAGGCTAAACAGGAGATTTCTTAGATAGATTTATCAAGTGCTCTTTCCGCGAAAGTTATTTTACTTGTACAGTAACAGGTATATTCATTTGCATCTGTCCGGGACCGATGTTCAACAGGGTTATTGATTCAGTTATTTTTGAACTGATATAATCAGAGAGTTTGAAAAAGGTGGAAGACGTTGAATTAAACTGGAAGACTTCTGACCAGATCTGGGTTTGTCTTCCGGTTTCTGTAAGCTGTACATAAACCTTAATCACTGCACCTCCGAATTGCACATCGCCGGTTAAAACATAGTTCACATCCAGATCATGCGCCAGCGTTTTGAAGTTTGTTTCTTCGGCAGACAGTTTCCGCATCGCATGATAAGAAATAAGGGAGATGTTTTTCATTTTATTAAGCTCCGTACAAATATTTTGTCCGAGGCTGTCGCAAAAGGCAATTCGCGAGTCACGTCTTTCATATGTCTTAAAAGGAATCACGGCCAATACAAACGGATTTGAATGCTCTCTGGCGCGGATGACTCTGAAATCGCGCATAGATTTTAAGGCGGGAGAATCGGCCTGTTGGAATAATGGGATATACGCTCCGCTGGGTATGGATATGATAATAGGATCCTGATCAGCCGCTTCCCTGTAATATCTGGCAAGCGCAGTCCGGAGTCTTTTTGCATGTATACGCACAATACCGGTTTGATTCATATTATAGTCAGCCGGTTTATGCAGTACGTTTATGGCAATGGTATATTCCTTAATCATATTAGTTCTTCCGGATAAGGTTTCATGAACGACATACAAAAGAATCCCCTTCAGGATTTTACATCTGACAAATAAAGGATGAGATATAATTTTTTGAACCTGACGAAGAACAAGATCGCTGCGAAAGGTTTCATTTGCATCAGCCGTTTCAATTTCACTAACGGGAAGCAGTTTGCACGAATTCATAAGAAAGTTTATTTAATGGATGATGGTCCGAAAAGCGGACTGCCACGAAAGCAGTCCGCCTAATAACTGCCACAGGATATATTAATCGGTTAATCTGCACCACCTCCTGTTTTTGGCATATGAGCCGGATCCAGTGCCGGGACAGGGTTTGCGGGATTCTGCAGATTAGGCTGTAAATCGTTGGATGCGCCGCCCGGGAATCTTTTGATACTTGGGAACATCATAATTGATTTATCGAATTCAACCAACGCCGGATAAATCAGCGAGAGAACCCAACCGTTATCCTGTCCTGCATATCTGCCTGGCGAAGTGGTTGTATTCCGCATAGGTGCTGCTCCGTTAAAAGTCATATCATATTTTTCGTATGGATCCATGGTCAGGCAATACAGTGATCCGATGGCCCCCAGATTTTGCTGTGAACCCAGCCAGGAATCTTTTGATGTCCATAAATATTTCCAGGCGATCTTTAAATCGGGATTGTTTGGATCACCACCGATGTCAACACGTGCTCCGGAAAAAGCTTCTCCATCAACATAGATCCAGGTGTTGCGTGCTGAGTGACGCGCTTTTCCTAAAATATAATCGCTGTTGTTTATGCCATCAAAATAAATGGGTTTGCCATCGTTGCCTTTCCATTCGCCATGTGGCGGAGGAGTCAGACCCACCAATGCTGCCAGTGTCGGCCATGCATCAATGTGCGACATCATTTCATCATATCTGGCTCCCGCAGGAATCTTACCGGGCCACCACATCAGGCCGGGTACTCTCCAGCCGCCTTCGAAGGCGGATCCTTTTTCACCACGGAAAGGTGTGGTGCCGGCATCCGGATAGGCATCCTGCCAGGCGCCGTTATCTGCTGTGAGTATTACAATCGTATTCGGTGCCACCTGACGAACCACTTCCATGATGCGGCCGATATTATCATCGAGTTCCAGCTCGGCATCGGAATAATTTCCGAGGTGTGATTTACCCTGGAATGCTTTTGCCGGATGATTCGGGTTGTGCATCTTCATAAAATTCACATCCATAAAAAACGGAGCCGAACCATTCGCATGTGCCTTGATATATTCAATGGCAGAATTGGCCTGCCTTACATCAAATTCCGACAGATAATCATAACTGATCTCAGCTACTTTGGTGGCGGGTTTACCAGCCACACCTTCCCATTCGTAACGGTTTACGACGGCGTTATATGCAGCCAGATATTCCGGATTATAAGAAGGGAACCATGGATGCATGAAGAAGGAAGTGTCGGTGTAAGAATATACACCCGGATAGTAAGCTGCAAACTCTTTCATTTCATCGAAGCCGTGTTCGATGGGATAAAATTTCGGCTGATCACCGAGATGCCATTTTCCTGAAAAATAAGTTGTGTAACCATTCTTCTTAAAAAATTCGGCTACTGTGGGTGTTTCTGCTCTCAGACCGTTTTCGTCTCCCGGAGCCACCACTACGGATAATGCTGAACGGATGGGTATTCGTCCGGTCATGAAAGAACATCTGCCTGCAGTACAACTGGCCTGACCGTACCAACTTGAAAATACGGCACCTTCCTTGGCCAGCCGGTCGATATTTGGCGTGGCATGACCTAGTCCTGCTCCACCGCCCGTCACGTATCCGAAATCACCCCATCCGGTATCGTCGGTCATCAGGATTAATACATTGGGTTTTTTTTGCGCCTGCGTAACCAGGCAACAGAATAAAAAGAAAAGCAGGGAGGCTTTTCTCACGTGGAAACGAACATTAGTTTTTCTCGTACGCATAGGTCTTGCTTTTAATGGTAAAATGTTTAATATTCTCAGTGGATAATGCGAATGGTTTTGATGGCGGCATGATAGCCGATTTCGATTTTGTGCAATACACCCATCACGTCGTAAGCGGTCCGGATCAGCTGATATTCTTCCGAATGGATAAAATTTCTTAATGAAGGTTCTGTGGTCCATTGGGAAAAAAAATAATATTCATCTCCGGTGAAAATTTCAACGGACAAATTTTTATCTATGCATTCAACCGGCATCAATCCGCAGGCATATTTCACCATCTTCTCAAATTCACGTTGCTTATGCTGTAAGATCATACCCGAGATTTTTAGAAAATGGATTATGCTCAGATCAGACATGCGATGCTTTTTCGCGTGAAAAGGCGGGATTATCGGGCAGTTTTATAGAGCGGGTATCATAAAGACGTACCGTAGTTTGATTTTGTATTAGTTGTATATGAAGTTTATTTCGTGCTATTGCACTGAAGCGATTAAAGTGTAGATTTGACCGGGATTGATAACGAAAAAATGCAGACTTGATTCCCGAACCTTTCCACAATGAAAAGCAGCTGCTGAAAAAAATCGCTGAAGGAGACAGTACTGCATTCGGACTTCTGTTCGACCGCTATTACGGGTTGATCTATTCAGCTTCTTTCAGATATCTGAAGGTACACGAACTGGCAGAAGACCTGGTCCAGACCAGTTTTCTGAAAATATGGGAGAAGCGTAACCATCTCGGTCACGTGGAACGCTTTGATCATTATCTGTTCCGGATCGCCCATAATGAGATGGCCGATCATTTCCGCAGGCACAGCAGACGCGAAAAACATGTACAGCGGATCCGGGAATTGTTTGACGAGGAAACCGGCAGCCCGGAAGAATTACTGATTACAAAACAAAAAAGGGCGCTGATCGCGGATGTAATTGGCAATCTGCCCACGCAACAGCAAACAGCCTATACACTCAGCCGTGACGAAGGTCTCAGTTACCAGGAGATCGCGGACCGCATGCAACTGAGCGTCAACACCATCAAAGTGCATATTTCCCAGGCATTAAAAACACTGAAAATATTCTTTGCAGAGCATAAGGATGAATATCTGCAATTATTTATGCCGGGACTAATCCTATTATCAAATTATTACGTCTTATAAAAAGACATGGATCATCCGGTAAAGGAGGAATTTAATGAGCTTTTAAAAGGATACCTGCGGGAATCACTGAATCCGCAGGAGCTCACCCGTTTTTTTGAACTGGCGGCCGAGGCGGGAAACGCTGAGACGCTCGCACAATCATTCCAGCGGGATCTCGAGGTTGGAGTACCGGATTTGAGCAGGACGGAGGAAAGGCGGGAGGGATGGAGGGTGCTTTCTACAAAAATGGAAACGCGCTCCCGATCCGTCCTGCCTATGAGTCGAGTCTTGCGATGGGTAGCTATCCTTGTTTGCCTGCTGGGTGCAGCAGTAGCTGCGTACCAGTTTAATTTTAGAAAAAAGATATCCGACACAGCCAATGTGAAACCTGAAATCAAAATACCGGCATGGCTGAAGGCTGAGCATATCGGTGCCACATTATATCTCGGTAGTGGCGATTCCATTATATTGAATAGCGAGAGTAAAGGTGTGATTGCAAAGGACGATGGTGTGCAGGTTCTTCAGTCGGGTGGGGCTATCAGCTATTCCGGAAAAAGCGGGGGAGAGGTGTTCAATGAAATAAAAACCGGCAGGGGAAAACTCTGGCGGGTTATTCTGCCGGATCAAACCATTGTATGGTTAAATGGCGGTTCGTCCATCAGATATCCGCTTTCATTTGGGGCGGATTCCCGGTCCGTTGAGCTGACCGGTGAAGCATATTTTGAAGTGGTGCATCATGCAGGTTATCCGTTCCGGGTAAAAACGGGGGGATATATTGTTGAAGATATCGGTACTGTGTTTAACATCAAATCATTTAACGGTGATCATGCTTCTACGGCTACTTTGATCGAAGGATCGGTGAACGTAAAACTAAATGGCCGGGAGGCAACACTTAAAGTTGGAGAGCAATCGCTGGTATCACCGGATAAAAATGAAATACGGGTGGTGCAGCATGCAAACATGGCGGAGGTGATGGCCTGGAAAAACGGATTTTTCTATTTTCAGAATGCTGATCTGACGGATGTGATGAAACAAATCTCGGACTGGTATGGAGTAACGGTGGTATATAAAGGCAGTGGGCCAAAGCAATTATTCAGCGGACAAATAGACAAATCACTTTCTCTCTCCGAAGTATTGCTTGGTCTCCAGCAGCCGGGCGTGGTATTCAGGCTGGACGGCAATCAAATTTCGGTTATTCAGCAGTAAAAAACTACATTTAAGTGCAGGACGGATCGCTCCCGCGTTGAACCTGAATCCTTAAATGAGGCTGCATGAAAC
>DASSGT010000232.1:0-4497 GCA_035693345.1 Puia sp.
TCGCTTGAAGTCGGTATGCAGAATAGCGGTCTTGCTTCGGGCCTTGCTTTAACGCTCGGCAAACTGGCAACGGTTGGCCTGGCCCCGGCGGTATTCGGACCCACTATGAATGTTACAGGTTCGACAATTGCAAACTGGTGGCATAGGAAAGAACCTGACCGGTAATAATAAATCGTTTCTGGCGGAAATAAAGTTTTAAGGAATTGAACCACCATGTATACAAAAAAAAGGCACCGGCAATTATAGCCGGTGCCACCGCTAACCCCTGGCGGTTCTATCGCACGTCATAACCCGTCCATATTTATAAAGCCTTGTAATATTCTTCGAATACAATTTTGCCATTTTTCCAAACTGAATAGATAATCTCATGCCAGTAAATCTTACTCCCATCCTTCAGATCGAGATCAATGATGAATTCTGCAAAGGTCACGTCGTCGCCAACACCCACGCGGTGCACGGATATCTCATTCACCTTTTCGATCATCCCGACCATCTCCTTCTGTCCTGCCAGGATATTTTCTTTTCCATTGTCCTTACGACCTGTAAAGTCAACGGTCCTCGCATCCGCAGCGAAATATTTTTCAACGGCTTCGGGGATAAGACCCTTTATGATCATTTCGTTTTTTTCTGCGAGCAGGTCTTTCAATTGTTTCATTTTCTTTTATTTATTGTGAGTAATGACTGTCCTGAATGATCCAGTCAATCCAGATCCCATGCCAGAACTACAACCTGGTCATTGCTAAGATTTTACAAATGAATATTGCCTGGGCAGACCTGTCAATTCGCGATATATGGCGGATTCGCCAGGAAAAATGAAAACTGTGGAAGACTCTGAACAGCAGCCGGATTATTTGTATCCAATAAATAGCCTGAACTTTGACCCTGAATGTCATTCGATGCAGGCAAAAGAAATCCTGAAACAACACGTTACAAAAATAGCGGTACTGACCGATCAGGAATTTGATTATTTCTTCTCGCATTTCAAACCTCAAACTTATAAAAAAGGGCAAACCATCATCACGGAAGGCAACAGAGTAGACTGCGAATATTTTGTAGTAGAGGGTTGCCTGAAATGCTTTTATATAAATGATGACATGAAAATGTTTGTCCTTCAGTTCGCAATGCCAACCTGGTGGGCTTCAGATTATCATGCATTGTACAGCGGGGAAAAAGCCATGATCAACGTTGATTGTATCACCCAGGCTGAAGTGCTTTGTCTCTCCAACACCGACCGGGAAAAACTGTGCCGTGAAATTCACCAGGCCGAGCATTTTTTTCGCTGGCGGACGAATAAGGGGTATGTCGCAGCCCAAAAAAGATTATTATCCCATATGAACAATGATGCCAAACAAAGATATGAAGAGCTCATGCTGCAATATCCCGCACTCTACAATATGGTACCCAAACATCTGATTGCTGCTTATCTGGGAGTCTCCAGAGAAACACTCAGCCGGCTTCATAATTCTTAAGCTGTGATGTAGATCACATAACAGGATTGATCGCGTAACGGTGATCTACATCACGTAATGCCTGTGTAATTATTTTTCAGCTTTGTGGAATAATTTAAAAACACAGGTATGAAAAACAAAAAATTTGAAGTTCTATCATCGCTAAGCAACATCGACTGGAAGGGCCGCAAAGTAACGGGCTCACATAATGGCACCATCTCCATCAAGGAAGGAGAATTCATTGTTAGCGAAGGCAAATTGACTGCGGGTAAATTCGTTGTCGATACAACTACCATAACAGTTCTGGATATTACCGATCCGGCTACCAATGCCCAATTTGCAGGTCATCTGGCATCAAATGATTTTTTTGCGTCAGCTGATTACCCGGAGGCCGTCTTCGAAATGACCTCGGTAAAAAACAACCATATCGAGGGCAACCTAACCATTAAAGGAATTACGCGTCTAATCGGCTTTGACGCGGATGTTCACGTATCGGGAGATATCCTGACGGCTATCGGGAAGATAGTCATTGACCGCACCCAGTTTGATATAAAATTCCGGTCGGGTAATTTCTTCAAAGACCTGGGAGATACACTTATCTACAATGATTTTGAACTGAATGTAAACATCACTGCTAAAGCTGCAGCCTGATTTGATAAAACTTAAAATCTACTATTATGCCATTCGTAAAAATAGAAGTGACCCGCGAAGGCGTCACACGCGAACAAAAACGACAACTCATAAAGGGAGTTACAGACGTGATCACCCGGGTACTGAACAAAGACCCTTATCTGACACATGTTTCCATAGCGGAAGTAGATACTGACAATTGGGGGCACGCGGGAGAGCAGATTTCGGTATTAAGAGAACAGGGTATTACGGCAGATAAAAAATAAAGTCATGAAAAAACAAACTGTTATTATAACCGGTGCCTCTTCAGGCATCGGTAAAGAAATTGCAAGATATTTTTTGGAAAGAGGCGATAACGTAGTTATTAATTCTGCAACAGCAGAAAAGTTAGAGCAGGTTTACATGGAACTGGGTGCCGGTCGAAATCTCGCCCGGGTATCAGGCGATGTAAGCCATAAAAAAACCGGTGAAGAACTGGTGACAACTGCTATTGAAAAATTTGGATCGGTTGACGTTTTGGTGAACAATGCCGGCATATTTGAAACTAAATCTTTCCTGGAAGTGGACGAGTCCTATCTCGATCGCTTTTTAAGTACCAATTTCAAAGGCACTTTTTTTACTACCCAGGCCGTCATTCCACAAATGCTGAAACAGCGCGACGGCGTGGTGATCAATATCGGAACACCGCTGGTAAACCGGGGTATCGGAGGTATTTCTGCGACTGCACCTTTATCGAGTAAAGGAGCCATTCATTCTCTTACGATACAACTGGCGTCCGAGTTTGGGTTCCGCAATATCAGAGTAAATGCGATCGCACCCGGAACAATCCGCACACCTATGCATGGCAATGATGTGGACAATCAAGCCGGATTGCACCTGGTTAATCGCGTGGGAGAAGTGGAAGACATCGCCCAAATGGTATATACCGTAGCTAAAAGCAGCTTCATAAACGGGGCTATCATAAACGTAGACGGTGGTATAGCCGCCGGTTATAATCTTCGTCTCAATTAATATAAAAAACATATGTTCATCGCTTTGTTCATCCTGATGGGATATCGCCAAAGCACAAATCATTTCAAAATGGAAACACTAAAAAAAGAATCAGTTACTATTTCAAATGCATTGGAAAAGTATTATTTCAAGGGAATTTATGAAGGTGATCTGAATGCTCTTGGACAAATTTTTAACAGCGGCACCCTTCTTTTTGGGGATGTAAAGGGACAGCCCTATGCAAAAACACTCGACCAGTACCTGGATGGGGTGAAGAATCGTCAAAGCCCGAAAGATTCGGGCAAGCCATTCGAAGGCGAAGTCCTGAGTATTAAAGTGATCAACTCTATTGCCATTGCTGAAGTGAGGGTAATGATGTATGATTTTATTTATGAGGAATTCCTCTCATTTCACAAGCTGAATGGAAAGTGGCTGATCGTCAATAAAATGATCAGCGATGTAAAGGATTAAATGGAAAACCACTTGTTAAAGTCACAAATTTTTAAGCAATAAAAAACAAAAGATGAAACGTATCGCAAAAGCTCACTGGCATGGAAACCTAAAAGAGGGCAAAGGAGAAATATCTTCTCAAAGCACCATCCTCAACCAGACACCTTATTCGTATAAAACACGATTTGAATCCGGTAACGGTACCAATCCTGAAGAACTCATAGCGGCTGCGCATGCAGGATGCTTTACCATGGCAGTCAGTTCGGCACTCGGGCGTGCAGGATTTACAGCCAATGATCTGAACACCGAAGCCATACTCGACCTGGATATGGTGAATCTGAATATCACCGGTATTCATCTGGATTTGAAAGCATCACCGATTGATGGTGTATCGGCTGACGCATTTCAGAAAATCGCCGAGGGCGCAAAAGCAAATTGTATTGTATCCAAAGCGCTGAATGTGCCGATTACCTTAAGTGTTTCCTACGAATCATAGTGAAGGTATCATGTATGAAAACAGAATCGGCCATATTGCTTGGAAATCCTCCCGAAGGAGAATTGGGTTTCAGGATAATACATTTTGAAGATGACAGGCATTTCAACGAAGTGCAAAGAGTTCCTCACTTTTCTATTATCCTGATTTCCGCGGGAGATGGTGAATTAAATGCAGACTTCACAGATTATCTGATTTCAAAAGGGGTCATCTTGTTTTTTTCACCCTTTCAGCCATTTATAATCAAGGGCAGGATGCTCAGGGGTGTGATGATCAATTTTCATCCTGATTTCTTCTGCATTTTCCGTCACCAAAATGAGGTTGCCAGTAATGGCATTCTTTTTAATGATCCAAATAATCCTCCTTTTTTTTATATACCTGAAAATGAAAACCCGGCCATTTATAGTGTAATAGAACAAATAAAAACCGAAATGTTATTGGCCGGTCTTGCCCAGCAGGACCTGCTGATCGCATATCTTAAAATTT
>DASSGT010000233.1:0-5256 GCA_035693345.1 Puia sp.
GATCTCCTTTATTTCAAGATAGGCAGGTCTGATCTCATGTGCCATGCTCCGTGCCGAGCTGAACAAAAGCAAAATGAACACTATAAATTTAATCTTATTCATAAGAGGTAAGCAGCTTTACGCCTTACGCCTTAAGCTTTACGCTTAATTAGTTTTGACTTCAATCGTGTATTTCTCAATTAAATTTTCGATGGCCTCATTGTCCATTTCAGTGAGCTTATCATTTTTATAAGATTCCAGTACACGTTCTTTGATCTCATTCAAAGGAGCGAGTGAAGTTTGTAATCTCTTATTTACAAAAACAAGATGCCATCCGTAACCTGACAAAAAAGGACCGGCCCATTGATTTTCTTTTATAGCGAAGAGGGTATCGGTAAATTGGGAATCGCCAAATAATCCCCCAACGTCTGTTTTATTGACGTCATTATAATCGTACAAAAGCATAAACCGGTCGCCCATTTCCGGTGCACGGTGGCTGGATGCCTTCATCAGTTTCTGCAGGACAGAGTCTGCTCTTTGTTTTGCCTTCTCTGTGCCCGTTTTGTCTGCGCTGAAATAGATATGAGTAAAAGAAACTTTTGGAGGATCGTAAAATTTTGAAGCATTCTTTTTGTAGTATTCTTCGAGCGTTGCCGGTCCGGGTTCCGGTACAACCAGATTATCTTTTAAAATGAAGGACATTTTTTGCTGCAGCCGACGCTTGATGATTTCATCGTCCTGATTGAGGCCAAGTGATTCCGCCTCTCTGAACAGCACCTCCTGTTTTACCCAGTCATCTGTCGCAATTTTCAGTTCACGGTCCGTGGGCATTTTCCCAAACTGCATTTGCCAGGAGGCGATGAGTTTTTCCACCACGGCTTTATCAATCACAATTCTGTGGGTTTGCCGGCGCTTTGCAATATAATAGGAGGTGATAAAAATGATAAAACCTGCGACCAGGAAATGCAAAAGAGGTGATGAAAAAAAGCGTCTGAATGCTGCCTTCATAAATGGAAGACTAAATTAGTAAATAACCAGGATCGTAGTTGATTTTAGTAATATGAATTCAGAAGGCGGGCATGACGGTTTAAGCGGTATTTTAGTCACATATCTTTTTTAACTTCTTTAACCATTTTTTCAAGTATCGAAAGCTCCTGCATATCCCTTAAATGCAAACGATTAAATTTATCAGTATCCTTATCCTTTTCGAGGTCGGTAAAATGCTGCTTGATTTTGCCAGCCAGAATAGCACATTGTCTTAACAGACCAGTGAGAACTTCGTCTTTGTTATCACTTTCCATTTTTATTACAAAACTGCCTTTAGAATTTTCTGCGAAAGTTCTTTTTCAAATGATCGCCGCAAAAAAAAGACACACGATGCCTTCCTAAATTTATGAAAATGAAAACATAAAGCGAGAGATTTTATTTGCGCAGAATTTCAGGAGAGTTCACCGCCGACGCGGTGGCAACTGTTTCAAAAGTCAGGTGCTTTTTCAATTCGGCAGCAGCGAGTTCAATCAAACCTTTTACCTGCGCTGTTTCCGCCAGTCCGTTCAACATTCCAAAATCATGAATCATTCCATTATATCTGACGGATATAACCTTCACGCCAGCCTGCTCCAGTTTTCTTCCGTATGCCTCTCCTTCGTCTCTTAAAATGTCATTCTCTGCGACCTGGATCAGAGCGGGCGGCAAATCTTTCAATTCCTCCAGAGAAGCCTGTAAAGGAGAAGCATATTTTTCTTTGCGTTGAGTCGTATCCGTAGTATAACGATCCCACGACCATTTCATCAGTGGCGTGGTAAGGAAGCGTTGGTCGCCATATTTTTCATAAGAATCCTCCGTGAAACTGCTATCAGTAGCCGGCCACATTAATATTTGCAGTTTAATGCCGGGGCCACCTTTATCCTTTGCCATCATGCACAATGCAGTAGTCAAATTGCCTCCTGCACTGTTGCCCACGGCAGCTATATTTTTTCCGTCTACATTGATTTCATCGCCATGTTCTGACACCCATTTAGCCGCTGCGTAAATTTCATTGATCGCCTGAGGATAATGTGCCTCCGGTGAAAGTGTATAATGGACAAAAACAGCAGCGCATTGCGATGCCACAACCAGGTCCCTTACCAGACGTTTGTGAGTGGGATAATCGCCCAGAACCCATCCACCGCCATGAGCAAAAATGAACAATGGCAATTTTTTATTATTTCCTGTTGGCCGTACAAAGGTGAGTTTTACAGTATACCCATCCTGGGTAATCGTTTTTTCACTTTCATCGATTCCGGATAAGTCAACCTTTACTGACGCCTGCAGATCGATCAATAAATTACGTGAATCCTGCTCAGACAAAGATTCCATGGCGGGGCCCGGCGCGTTCAATGGTGTTAAAAAAGCCTTCACCGCCGGTGAGAGATGCGGGTCGACTGAATAGTCCGGAACTCCCTGTACCATCGTTGCAATTTTTATTCAGGACAATGCCGGTACCAGATTTACACTATCGTATTCTTCGTCCGTTACCGGTTGAAGCCAGGTCGCCTGCTCGTCGCCTTTGTAATTGGTAATGGCAATGTCAACCATTCTGTTTGTTGCTGTTGCTCCGTGCCAGTGTGCTACATTTTCGGGAGCAATGACGACATCGCCCTTTTTCAGCCTTCGAACCGGTTTACCTTTTTCCTGGTAAAGACCTTCGCCCTCAATGATAATTAAAATTTGTCCTTTCGGGTGTGTATGCCAGTTACTTCTTGTTTGTGGCTCATAGATGAGACTGCCAACTGTAAAGTCATTGTTTTTGTCCCTCGGTACCAATGGTGTTAAAAAAGCATTTCCGGTAAAAGCATCGTTTGGTAATTTCTGTCCTGGGGGGAACATGGATGTTGTGTTCATTTTGTTTTTTTTAGAATGTTATTTCGGATTCCTGTTTAATGCCATGGAGTAGAGACTCGTATGTCTCATCGTAGGTCTGCAGTTTTTTGCCATTTATGAAAAATGAAGGTGTTCCATTCACGCCGCTACGAATGCCACTTTCGAAATCCGAATCAATTTTCATTTTTACCTCCGGACTTTTTGAATCTTTCGCAAACCGCGCATCATCGAGATTCAGGCGTCTTGACAAAGACAATAGAAAACCGGCATTCAGTTTTTCCTGATTCTCGAAAATCTGGTCATGCATTTCCCAGAATTTCCCCTGTTTTCCAGCCGCTTCGGCAGTAACAGCGGAAGCATAGGCGTAAGGATGAATCTCCCGCAGAGGAAAATTTCGAAATACAAAATGAAATTCTTTTCCTTTTTCTTTTAATAATCTTTTTAATAGTGGGTATGCGCGCCCGCAATAAGGGCACTCGTAGTCTCCATATTCTATTAACAGGATCCCCGCATCCGGATTTCCCTGTTGATGATCGTCCGGATGCAAGACAAGTTTTAAATCAGTCATTATTTTATATTTTAGATGAATGAATCCAATCTCAAATTATTCCTTAACGCTCCGGATTCCAATTTTAAAATGACCAGGTGAACAAATCAGGGGGTGAAGCCGCCATTTTGAGCTTTAAAATTTTTCCCCGGGGTAGTCAATAACAAACGATTAACGCTTTACAGCCTGAAGATGATGCCATCGATAAAGATTATGCGGCAGGTAAAGATCTAGAACTGGTGTTTATACAGGTTATGAACATACCCGATAATTTCCCTGGCCCCTCCAAATAAGTCAGCAATCTGGTAGGTGACCACAAACAGACAGGCATAAAAATATTCCGGATAATTGATTGAAAATGGTAAAATCGTTTTCGAAATAATACTCTTTACAGCATCCGAACGCAGGAAGAAAGCTGTAATAGAAACCCCCAGAACGGTGCCGGCCAGAATGTCCGTCGGGTAATGATATCCTAAGTACAATCTGGGAAACATAAGATAAATATAAACGAAAAACATGGTTATGATACCCGTCTTTCGTGACACAAAATAAAAACCGGTAGCAAGTGAAGTAAATAGTGCAGCATGATCGCTGGGGAATGAACTCAATTTAGTGAGCGGTTCATTAAACGGAATCAAAGAGTTAAAGTGAAAGTCGGGATTTAAAAAAGGTCTATACCTGAATGGCGTTATACCGGCAATGCTCAGTGTGATGATCATTACAAAAAATACGGATATCAGGGTCGCAATGAGTTGTATCCGTTTCACCTGAATATCCGGATCGGCTTTGAACCATAAATACCAAAATATGACAGCAATCACTCCGCCCTTGAGCAGATTATCTGCCGCCATAAATTCAATCGTGTGAAAAAAGTAATAGGACCGACTGAACAATTTGAAAACATATTCAATAACTACCCTCTCAAAATCATTCATATGTCTGGAATTTTCATGTTGTGTTGTGTATGCAGGAATCCAAAATAACAGGCAAATGACTTTCCTAAGTTAAGATAAGCTATAAATATCAGGAAAAAACAGCCGCGGTTAAATAGAATGGCGTGATTGCGGGATACTGCACCTTATAGCATACATTGGGTGTCAGAAGTAAATTGTAAAATCTTTTAGCATGAAATATTATCTCATTTTGTTCATTACACTTACGCATTATATAAGTGTTGCGCAATCAGCAACCATCATTGGCCCTGCAAAACCTTCCGGTGTACTTGAAAAAATATTAATCCAGGAAATGTATGATTTTTCCAATGCATGGGGCCTGGGTGATACAGCCACTTTAAATAAATTATTGGCTCCTGAGTACCGGCATAGTGATGTCTCTGGTCAAATTCAGCACAGAAATGAATGGCTGGCTTTTGCTGCAAAGAAGAGAGAATTGTCCAATCTGGAAATTAGTGATATAGAAATTTTAATGTACTATGATAATATGGCTATTATCACTGGTAAAATGACCTATTTATTTGGAGCGGAAAAGGTTAAACAAGACTTACGTTTTACGCAAATCTTTGGAAATTATAATGGACAATGGAAAAGGACTGCTTTCCAGGCAACTTATATTAAAAATGTAAAATGAAGTTCCGATTACGTTAATATTTTCTTACTCTGACTGAAAAGGCTTTTGCAGGATTTATTTTGAAAATACCGTCAAGTTCAGCAGATGTAAAGCCGTTTTGCTGAAGTAGGGGAATGAACTGGGTCGAAATACAATTATATGGCTTAAAGTTCCCGCCATTTGGCTCACCTATGTGATACCACCCGGAATCCTGTGAGACCAACACCTGCCCAAGCAGTCCGTTTGCTTTCATACGTTTCAGGTAAATTAAATTATCCTGAAGTGTAACCGGGTTAACACCA
>DASSGT010000234.1:0-2844 GCA_035693345.1 Puia sp.
AAATACAAACTGCCCATGTATTATTGCAATGCAGTGGGTGCCCAAACAGAAATTATTTTTGACGGGGGAAGCGTGGTGTATGATGCATATGGTACATGCACCCATCATATGAAGATTTTTGAGGAAGACTTCCAGATTGTCGATACCGAAATCAAATACCGGCCAGTCAACAAACACACGCCCGTTTTTACATCGGCGTCAGTATTAACACCGGACCAGATCATTCCATATCTGACACGTAGAAACAATATCCGCGAAATTCACGATGCACTACTACTTGGCATTCGGGATTATTTCAGGAAGATGGGATTTCAGAAAGCGATTCTCGGAAGCAGCGGCGGCATCGACAGTGCGGTTACTTTGGCGCTTGCCAGCAGAGCGCTTGGGAGCGAAAATGTGCGGGCCGTTGCCATGCCCTCCGGTTTTTCCAGCAGTCATTCGGTGGATGACGCCACCGCATTGTCCCGGAAACTGAATAATCCATTTGATATTATTCCTATCCAGCCGATATTCGAAAGTTTTCTTTCCACTTTAAAACCCATTTTTAAAGATCTGCCTTTTAGCCTGGCGGAAGAAAATATACAGAGCCGTATCCGGGGTAACCTGCTCATGGCGATTGCGAATAAATTCGGATATATTCTTCTGAATACATCTAATAAAAGTGAACTCTCAACGGGCTACGGAACATTGTATGGTGATATGGCCGGGGGACTGAGTGTATTGGGAGATTTGTATAAAATGCAGGTCTATGCACTGGCCCATTTTATAAACCAGGACGAGGAAATAATCCCCGGTTCTATTTTGACGAAAGCTCCCTCCGCTGAGTTGCGTCCCGACCAGAAGGACAGCGACAGCCTGCCGGTATACGATCTGCTGGATAAAATATTATATCTATATATAGAAAGAAGAAAGGGCCCCCGGGAAATCATTGCCATGGGTGTTGATCAGGCTCTTGTAGAACGCGTGCTGAAACTGGTCAACACCAGCGAATACAAAAGAAATCAGTTCTGTCCCATTATCCGTGTAAGCAGTAAAGCATTTGGAGTCGGCAGAAGGATGCCGATTGTAGGAAAGTACCTTTCCTAATTATCAACGATTAATTATTAATTATTAACTCGTTCTTCATTGACGTTAATCATTAATCGTTAATAATTGATAATTAATGCCTATTGTTTAGTGAACGTCGTCACCCCCGTTACCACGGGCGGTCCGCCATCCACAATACCAGTAATAACCAGTGTTTTTCCATCCCAGGATTTAATAAGATAAGGATTATGGTCAAGGTACAGAGAGTCACCCTTCGATGAAAGACCCCAGGTTGAAACCGAGTCTGGCTCCGGGGGATCACATTTAATTTTTACGTCTATCTCATGCGCGCTGCCGTCGGTATTAAACTGCAAAATGTTGTCCTTCTCGCAGGGAGGAAGGGAATCATAGACATTGACAGTGACACCCAATGCGGTCCATGTCAATCCGGTCAGATTATAGGAACCTGAAATATTTTGAACCGTTTTTGCATTGGAAACGTTGTCGCTTTTTTTACAGGAAATAAAAGATAACAGGGCAGCAGCAGCCACTGCTGTCAGATGAATTTTTCGCATGTTAGTTGGTTAAAATTTGAAATGGATCAGGGTTATTTTTTTGCAAGCGTCGTGGTCGCCGTCACCGGCACTGGTATGCCTGTGATATTTTCAACACTGGTCAATACCAGGGTTTTGCCGTCCCACGACTTTATGAAATTTGCCGTGCCGGCGATATAAAGAGTATCCGTATTGGAAGAAAGGCTCCAGGTTCCGGTTGAATCGGAGGGTGGTACACAAACTACGCCTGCATCTATAAAATGTGCTGATTTATTAGAGTCCAGCTGGATAATATTATCCCTTTCGCAGGCTGGTAACGAGTCATACAGATTTACATTCAATCCGAGGATGCTGGCTGTGATAGCGGTTATACCGTAGGAACCAGAGAAATTCTTAACCGTTCTGGCGCTTGGGTTAGAACTACTGCTGTCACTTTTCTTACAGGCGTTGATCACCAGGATCGAACAGGCAATGGAAGCGGCTAAAGCTATTTTTCGCATATCTCTTAGTTTTATGAATAAGGGTAACTCGTTTCTCCGATGTTTATTGTATCCCCAAAGTTAAATTTGAAAAGATGAAAAATGTGAAATAAATGTGAAAGAGGTAAAGGGGGGACAAATTTCTAATTATCCAAATTTCCGGCTTTCTCTCTCTCACTCTTCGTATTTTGCAACCTAATTTTTTACTACCATGTATACGGCGGAAGACATCAGGATATTGAATGAAACGATTCAGGTCCAGGGACAATTCGTAGACAGACTGCGCAAGGAAATCAGTCGCGTGATTGTGGGACAGCAATATATGCTGGACCGCCTGCTCATCGGTCTGCTTACCAACGGGCATATCCTGCTTGAGGGCGTTCCGGGACTGGCAAAAACGCTAACCATAAAATCTCTGGCGCAGACTATCCGCGGTAAATTCAGCCGTATCCAGTTTACGCCCGACCTTTTACCCGCCGATGTGATCGGAACGATGATCTTCAATCAGCAAAAGCATGAGTTCGTTGTACGGAAGGGTCCTATTTTCGCCAATTTTCTGCTTACGGATGAAATCAACCGTGCACCGGCCAAAGTACAGAGTGCCCTGCTGGAAGCCATGCAGGAAAGACAGGTTACCATTGGTGACAGCAGTTATATTCTGGAAGAACCCTTCCTCGTTTTGGCAACCCAGAATCCCCTGGAACAGGAAGGCACCTATCCATTGCCCGAAGCGCAACAGGACCGTTTCCTGATGAAAGTAATTGTGACTTATCCCTCCAAACAGG
>DASSGT010000235.1:0-2401 GCA_035693345.1 Puia sp.
CATGGTGGTTGATCTTCTCTTCATTTTCAACGATATTATCCGCGAGTACACTCGCGGCAGTCGCATTTCCCTTCGCCAATTCGTCTTTCATTTCAGTCAGCAGGTCTTTGTTGATATCTGAGAAATTGTTTACGAAATTCAAAGGGTTCTGAATTTCATGGGCAACGCCTGCAGTCAATTCACCGAGAGAAGCCATTTTTTCCGACTGGATCAGTTGCGACTGGGTAGATTTTAGTTCTGCCAGTGTGGTTTGGATTTCCTGCTTCTGCGACTCGAGGAGAAGGTTTGCCTTTTTCTTTTGCCTGAAGTTTCGAAAGAAAACAATGGCCAGGAACGCCGCTATAATAATACCTGCAATCGAAACATTTGTCAGAATTTTCTCCGTGCTCAGTTGCTGTTGTTTAATCTCATTGTCCTTACTGAGCAGCAGTCGCTGTTGTTTTTGATAGTCCAGTTCGTTTTGTATGAGCGTTACGGAAAGCTTTCTCCTGTCTTCATCCGACGCGATCGAATCGTTTAGCGCTTTATACAACTGACCGAAATGATATGCTTTTCGATAATCACCTGTGGCTACATAAATATCATTAAGCACATTGGCCGCATCCCTCATTTCCAGGCGGGCGTGAATTTTCTCTGCAATATCAAAACCGTATTGGGCGTAATAGAGAGCGTGTGAAAAATCTTTTCTCTTTAAATATACCTGGCCCAGTTCGATTGCATTGCCCGATGTTCCAATCTCGTGACCGATTTCTTTTTTTCTTTCGAACCCACGCACAAAAATCGGCAGCGCTCTTTCTTCCTGATGTTGGGCTGTATACAGGTGACCGTAAAACCTTTCGCTGTCACCATCTGCTGTATCTTCCGGAATAAATTGAGCGAGATACAGGGCTGAGTCAGGCTGGTTCAATTTGATATAGGCGTCGCCACCTACCCACAATGCCCAGGTCATGATATAAGGAATCGTAGCTTCCCCATTTTTTGGCATTGTAAGAGGACTCAGGTTTTCAATAATGTGCAGGTAGTCAATAGCCGTGTGGGGCAAACCTGCCTGCAAATAGAGGTTTGCCAATTGCAGGTTGGCGAGTACCAGCAGTGATGTGTCCCGTGTTTTTTGTGACGCATCTAAAGCTCTGGTTCCAACCACATAAGCGTTTTTATAATCGCCCATATCGAAATAGTAGTGCCCCTGCCAAATCATGGCACGTGCAGTAGAGATACTATCGTTAATCGTTCGATACAGCCCGATGGCGGAGTCAGCATATAAAATGGCCTTATCCAACTGACCTACGAAATGAAATCTGGTGCTCAGGTCATAAAAACATGTGGCGGTATACCAGGGTTCTGCATATTTTTTTAAATAAGGTATTGCGTTCAGCGAATTCTCAAAGAACAGGGGCGCATTCTTTGCCGAATATGTCCATTCAAGCAATCCTCTCTGATAAAGGGCGAGCCCGATATCTCTTCGGTAATCCAGCTTCCTTGCCAGCGAATCCGCCTCATTGAGATGTAATGTAGCCAGCGCCAGTAATGAATCTTTTTCCCTGCTATGATCATTCTTCCCACTTTCATTACTACATAGGGTAATATATGCATCGGCAATGGCAAGTAGCCGGCTGGCTCTTGCGGAGTCTCTTACTTGTGATAATCCCCTTAATAAACTATCGATGTTTTGAGCCGGAGAACCTGAACAAAGTATCAAGAGGAAAACAGGAGCAAAAAAAATTGATTTAAAAACTTTAATAGGTAGGTTCATGCTAACAGATCTAACGAAGACCTGCATACGGCAGTCGGTTGATAAGGGTGAAAAAAGCCTGGCATGTAGTTTTATTTTGATCAGACAAACACAGCCACTGGTAATTTAATGAATTTGATGAAATTGACAATATAAGCTGTTGCGGGAAGTATTAATGCGAGTCAGGAGAATGGCATATGTCGTGGAAAGGTTAGTTTCCTATGCAATAAGTACTATTCCGCGATTCGGTCCAATCATTTTCTTCACTTAGCAGACTTTAAAATTTTCTCCACTTTATCCTTTGAAATTGATTTTAGGTCGCTCTTAAAATTAAAACTCCATACGACGAGTATATTCCCTTTAGCAAAATATTCATCCGGTTCAGATTTACTTGGCTTACCATCCGATCCCCAGAATAGGCCATCCAAAAAACCCTGACCTGTAAAATCATTCTGAAATTGAAAGTATAAAATACTGCCTGAATCTCCCTTTTTCGCAAATGATTGGAAATCTTTTTTTTCTACTTTACCTAGCAATGATTCATACATGTCCATTTGTTGGTATAATGACAAGGCATGAGGCGTTTTACAAAGAAGCTCATTACTTTTTGTATAACCGGCAGGTATTTCACTATCGGTCAACTTTAGACTATCAATACTTTGGGCTTTT
>DASSGT010000236.1:0-3925 GCA_035693345.1 Puia sp.
GTACCGATATGCACATCGTCATGTACGACGGGGAAGCCCGGCAAATAAAGGACTATCTGGCAAGTGTAACCGAAAAACATTCCGCCCATATTATCCTGATCAAAGAGGATCTGTCCCATATCTATGCCATACAGGAAGCGCTGGATAAAAATGGGTTTGTTTGCATGCATGCCGATCGTTTTCTGGAAGGAAACAAAACACTCCACGCTCTTTTCTTGAACAAGACGGCGCGTTTTCCGGCGGGCCCCTTCCTGCTCGCCCGTACATTCCGCGTGCCTGTCTCATTTGTTTTTGCCATGAAGGACGGTCCGATAGATTATCATTTTTATGCCAGCGCACCAAAAATTTATTCCGGTGAACGGGATTTTTCTGTAGAAGAAATGTTGCGGGACTATTGCCTGAGTATGGAAAACTGTGTTAAAAAATATCCACTGCAGTGGTATAATTATTATGATTTTTGGGCGATTTAAGCGTATTGTCCAATGCATTATCTTTATAAAATGTCATTCGAAATCCAAAATGCAATGGACCTGATTCCCCAAGGAATACCCTTTGTATTCGTTGATCAACTTATATATATTGACGACAAAACTTCGCATGGCCTTTTTAAAATTCCGGCAGAAAATATCTTTGTGAAATCCGGTTATTACATGGCTTCAGGAATGGTAGAATCGATGGCCCAGACAGCTGCAGCAGGAACCGGATATTTATGCAGGATAAATAATAAAAAAATTCCCGTAGGTTATATAGGGGCCGTACAGAAACTGGAAGTATTTGACTGGCCACCTTCGAATGCTGAGATCACGATGGAGATCAACCTGATCACGAATATCCTTCAGGTCTCGCTGGTATCCGGGATTGTAAAATACAGGGAAAAGGTCATGACCTCCTGTGAAATGAAGATTTTTGTAAACCAACAATCATGAAAAATAAAGTTTTGTATCTACTGGTGGCCATGACCGCCGCATTCTCACCTTCATTTACACAAGGACAGGCAATTTCTGCCAAAGCTTTTTTTAACACTGACACCATTTCTGCCGTATATCTGGGAATTGATTTTACCCTGGCAAAACTGATCAACGATCCGGAGTCCAACCCAACCGTCATCCAGTCACAACAATTCAACGGGATCAACTACCTGATTATAACAGAAAATAAAAAGTATGATATCCAGAAAGCGTATCACCGCATCAACTGGATTGTCGATACCAAAGAAGTAGAGGCCCGAAACAACAAAGCAAATCCTGACCAGCTCAAATCAACAGACGATGGAGACCTGACCCGTTTAAGTACAACTGATATTGATAAACTCGTGAGTAATTTTAATTATGGCACCCATAAAGGATATGGCGTTTTGTTGATTGTGGAAGGACTTGATAAAACAAAAAAACTCGCCACGATCTGGTTCACGCTGATCAATATGGATGCAAAAAAAGTTCTTACAACTGAACGGGTTGATGGGAAACTGGGAAGCGGATTCGGCTTTCGCAACTACTGGGCTTCTGCAATTAAAAAGGCCATCAATGAAGTGGAGGATAAGAAGTATAAGCAATGGAAAGCTGCTAATTAAAAGATGGTTTTAAGCTTTGTGCTTTAAGCCTTATGCTCAAAAAGAATGATAAAAAAACTGGTTTCTACTACAGAAGTTCTGGTTCGCTTTAATGAAGCAGATCCGTTGGGCATTGTCTGGCATGGTCATTATATCCGGTACTTCGAAGATGGCCGCGAGGATTTTGGTAACCGGTACGGGATTGGTTATCTGGATTTTTTTAGGCATGGATTTGTGATCCCGGTTGTCAATGTGGATTGCTCATTTAAAAAATCCCTTCGTTACGGAGATTCAGTGATTGTGGAAACAAGTTTTATTCCGTGTGAAGCAGCAAAGATTCAGTTTAGCTACCGTCTTTTTAATAAAAAAACAATGGAACTGGTTGCTACCGGGAATTCAGTCCAGGTCTTTCTCGACAAGGAACAATCCAGCCTCCAGTTGCTCAATCCGCCTTTTTTTGAAGAATGGAAAAAGAAATATCTTTCTTCCTAAATCCGTCTGATGAGAAATGTATATGTGATAGCCGATAATATTTATTCTCCCCTGGGAAGGGATACCAGGGCCAACATAGAAGCCCTAAAACAGGGAAGGTCCGGTATTCAATTACACTCGGGTAATTTATCGACCGATCCGTTTTATGCGTCGCTATTCGGGACAGCGGATAGGATCGAAGACGAATCAAAGACTTTCTTTGAACAAATCGTTTATGCTTCTGCGCATGATGCCATGCAAAAGGCAGGCATAAACCCGTCAGATTCAAAAACCGGATTTATTCTTTCTACAACAAAGGGAAATATAAGTCTCATAGAAAATGTGCAGAGTGAAAAATATGATGAAAAGAAAATTGCGTTACATGCCAGTGCATCTCTGGTTGCCCGCGAACTTGGATTTGATTCGGAACCTCTGGTTGTTTCCCATGCCTGTATCTCAGGGTTGCTCGCAATGATCACCGGCATGCGATTGATTCAATCCGGTTTGTATGATACGCTCGTCATTACCGGTGCCGATCTGATAACGACTTTTATCTATTCCGGATTTCTATCTTTCCAGGCCATCAGCCGGAATCCCTGTAAACCATTTGACGCGACACGCGACGGGATCAGTCTGGGTGAAGCGGCTGCAACGGTTGTATTATCGGCAAACAAACAACCGGGAGCCATTTTGTTAGGCGGAGGTTCAGTTTCCAATGACGCCAATCATATTTCGGGTCCTTCCCGTACCGGCGAAGAATTGTGGCTGGCCATCCGACGGTCACTGGAACAATCAGGAATGGATGCAAAGGACATTGATTTTATTTCGGCACATGGCACGGCTACCCGTTACAACGATGAGATGGAAGCAAAGGCAATACATCTGGCTTCCATGGAAAAAATTCCTGTAAATAGTCTGAAGGGATATTATGGCCACACCCTGGGTGCAGCGGGTATCCTGGAATCCATCGTCACGATTCAATCCATGAAAGAAAATATCATATTCCCCACATTGGGATATTCAACGCCCGGAACGGAAATGCCGGTGAATGTCGTTTCGGAAATAAGAAAATCAAACTTACGCAGAACATTAAAAACCGCTTCCGGATTTGGAGGATGTAATGCAGCGCTCATAATGATTAGGGATTAATTATTAATTATTAACTATCATTATATAATTAAAACTAATTAGCCTTAGCCTTAGCTTTAGCCTTAGCTTAATAGAATGAAATTTTTTACAAAAGACAACAAGACAGCACTCGAAGCGAAAGGAATTGCCCAATGGATTGCTTTCGGGCCTGTCATTTTCCAGGTAGCGAGGGTTATGAGAAACTCCGGAATTCTGCGCATATTATTGGAAAAAGGAAGCGCCGGGCTCACACAACTTGAAATTCAGGAACAGCTGAATTTGCCGGAGTATGGCGTGCGTATTCTTCTTGAATCTTCACTGGGCATTGGTCTGGTTATCTTGAATTACGGAAAATATACCATTACAAAAACAGGAACCTATATTTACAACGATCCCCTGACGAATGTCAATATGAATTTTATACATGATGTAAATTATAAGGGATTATTTGATCTGGATAAGAGTATTGAAAAAGGAAAACCGGAGGGATTAAAAGTATTTGGAAACTGGGACAATATTTATGAAGGGTTGTCTTCCCTGCCGGCACATGTTCAGAAAAGCTGGTTTGCATTCGATCATTATTTTTCAGACCTGGCCTTCCCTCCTGCCTTATCAAAGGTTTACGACAACGGAATAAAAAAAATACTGGATATTGGCGGCAATACCGGTAAATGGGCCATTGCGAGTGCGAAGTTTGTAAAGGATCTGGAGATTACCATCATGGATCTACCGGGTCAGTTGGAAGTCGCCAGGGAACGAGTGAAACAGGCGGGTCTC
>DASSGT010000237.1:0-2495 GCA_035693345.1 Puia sp.
TACCAAAAGCGAATACATGTTTGAAGCCAACTCCTGCGGAATTTTTTCGGCTATCCACGAACAATCTGCTGATATCAACCAGGGTGTTGACCGCAGCAAGAAAGAAGAACAGGGCGCCGGTGACCAGGGAATGATGTTCGGTTATGCCAGTCATGAAACGGAAGATTATATGCCTCTTGCACTGGACCTCGCACATAAACTGTTGATTGAACTGGCTGCGCTGAGAAGAGAAAATAAAGAAATTAAATACCTGCGTCCGGATGCAAAGAGTCAGGTAACACTGGAGTATGACGATAAGAATAATCCGGTCAGGATCGATGCCATCGTGATCTCAACCCAGCACGATGATTTTGATTCTGAAACAAAAATGCTTTCAAAAATTAACAAGGATATTGTAAATATTTTGATACCCCGTGTAAAAGCAAAATATAAGAAATACGGTCATCTGTTCAACGATAAAATCAAATATCATATCAACCCGACAGGGAAATTTGTGATCGGTGGTCCGCATGGTGATACCGGTCTGACAGGCCGTAAAATTATTGTCGACACCTATGGCGGAAAGGGTGCACATGGCGGTGGAGCATTTAGCGGAAAGGATCCATCCAAGGTGGACCGCAGCGCAGCCTATGCCACAAGGCATATTGCAAAAAATCTGGTTGCAGCCGGACTGGCCACTGAAGTTCTGGTACAGGTTTCATATGCTATTGGTGTTGCCCAGCCGACTTCTATTTATGTGAATACATTTGGAACTGCGAAAGTGAAGATGACCGATGGTGAGATTGGAAAAATCGTCGCATCGATATTCGATATGCGTCCTTACTTTATAGAACAACGACTGAAGCTTCGCAATCCGATCTATAGTGAACCAGCTGCTTATGGTCATATGGGCCGGAAGCCGGAAATCATTGAGAAGGTATTTGTTTCCCCTGACGGCAAAACGGTTAAGAAAAAAGTAGAGCTGTTTACCTGGGAGAAACTGGACTATGTGAAAAAAGTAAAACAGGCGTTTAAAATAAAATAGGGCCGACAAAATAAAATAGGGTCAGTGGTAACACTGGCCCTATTTTATTTTAATGATTAATGATTATCTATTAATTATTAACTGGGACTTTAATAAAGGGAAAACCGTTAATCATTAATAGTTAATAATTAATAATTAAATTGGATGATGGACGAAAACAAAAACCCCTGGATCGTTCTGGATCAGAAAATGATTTATGAAAATCCCTGGATCGAACTCACGGAATTTCGGGTGACCAATCCTTCGGGTGGAAAGGGGATTTATGGCAAGGTTCATTTCAAACATAAAGCAGTCGGTGTAATTCCTCTGGACGAAAACTGGAATACCTGGCTCGTGGGTCAGTATCGGTTCACCCTGAACCATTATTCCTGGGAGATACCCGAAGGGGGCGGAGAAATGGATGAGGATCCCTTAGACGCAGGTAAAAGAGAATTGCTGGAAGAAACCGGGTTGATCGCAAAAGACTGGACAAAAATCCTGACTATGCATTTGTCCAATTCTGTAACGGATGAATGGGCGGTTATTTATCTGGCCCGTGGTTTAGAACAAAAAGAAGCCCAGCCGGATGAAACTGAAAAACTGGCCGTAAAGAAATTGGCATTTGACGAAGCGGTCCGGATGATTGAAGACGGTCATATTACCGATGCCATGGCCGTAGCGGCCATTCAGAAAATTCAACTCCTGGTGTACGAGGGTAAATTAAAAAGATAATCATTGAAATCTTCTGATATCATAATAGGACGACAAACCCTGATCGAAGCCATGGAAGCCGGCAGGGCCATTGATAAAATACTGTTCCAAAGAAATATCAGCGGACAGTCCATTGGCGAAATCCGAAAACTGGCAGAGAAGCGCGGGATACCCATTCAGCAGGTTCCGGTCGAGAAACTGTGGTCCATGACGAAAGCTAACCACCAGGGTGTTATTGCCATGGCAGCCCTGGTCACGTATATGGATCTTCAGGCTGTGATCGATCAGGTAGTCTCCTCGGGCCAGACACCTTTATTTGTCCTGCTGGATGGTATAACTGACGTCCGTAATATCGGCGCCATCGCGAGGAGTGCCGTTTGTTGCGGTGCACAGGCTCTGATCATTCCCGACAAAGGGATCGCTGCACTAAACGAAGAAGCCCTGAAATCTTCTGCCGGGGCGTTGGAAAAAATTCATATATGCCGCGTGAGCAGTCTCCTGAAAGCCGTTGACAGCCTGCATCTGAACGGTATACTCGCGTTTGCGAGTGCCATGAAAAGTGATAAGAAAGTGTACGAATTGAATCTTGATCACCCATGTTGTCTCATGATGGGAAGTGAAGACAAGGGCCTGCAACCTTATTTAAATAAAGCCGCAGATGAGCTGTTCACGATTCCCATGGCAGGCGATTTCGATTCATTTAATGTGTCGGTAGCCGCAGGAATTATTCTATACGAAGCCATGAAAAAAAGGATGGCCCCCTAGTTCATTTGATCTTTCG
>DASSGT010000238.1:0-2836 GCA_035693345.1 Puia sp.
GATTCCGGGAATGATAATGACATTACCTTTATAATCTTAAAAAAATTGTTATGGCTTCAGTAAATCCATATTTGACTTTTAATGGTAATTGCGAAAAGGCCTTTCTTTTTTACAAGAAGGTATTTGGTGGTGAGTTTCATACGTTCAGTCGTTTTAAAGACATGCCCCCGATGCCCGGTATGGAAATTCCCGATGAACTCCGGGATCGTATCATGCATGTTTCACTGCCGATCAATAAAGAAAACATTCTCATGGCCAGCGATGCCAATCCGGCAATGGGAAATGTAAAAATCGGACAGAACATTGCGTTGTCTGTCAATACAGAAAGTAAAAAGGAAGCAGACAGAATATTTAATTCTCTGGCTGAAGGAGGGAAAATAACGATGCCCATGGACAAAACATTCTGGGGTGCTTATTTCGGCATGCTGATCGACCAGTTCGAAATCATATGGATGGTGAACTGTGATGTATGAGATGTTTTTTTTTGATCTTCTTTCTTTTTATTTTTCAGAAACAGCAATCGCAGGCTCAGTCCATTCGTCGGACAGATAGTATCGTGAGGCAGCTGATGGATACAGCGGATGTCACCGGCGTCTGCATTGGAATAATTCATAACAATCAGGTTCTTTTTACGAGGGCCTATGGATACAGGATAAAAGAGAAGACACTTTTAAACGATACATCCACCTGTTTTTACGCCGCGTCCCTGTCAAAAGCAGTATTTGCTTACCTCGTCATGCTTCTGGTTGAAAAGGGGGTGCTCAGTCTGGATACACCAATAGCCCGATATCTTCCCAAACCACTGTCCGACTATGACAATTATAGGGACCTGGCGGGAGATGACCGGTGGAAACAGATCACTCCGGCCATGTGCCTGTCGCACACGACGGGGTTCCCAAACTGGAGACAGTTTAATCCCAACGATAATAAAAAACTGGAAATATTTTTCACACCGGGATCGCGGTATGCATATTCCGGAGAAGGCATTTATCTTTTGCAGATGGTTGTCGAAACGATTACCGGCCGGTCGCTTGAAGACCTTGCAAAAGAAATGGTATTCGTCCCTTTGGGTATGACACGCACTGGCTATCTCTGGCATCCTACATATGAAAATGACTATGCACTCGGTTACGATGAAAAGGGTGACTCACTCAGGAAACGACGACGTATAAGTGCAAATGCTGCCGGTTCGATGGAAACGACCATCAGCGATTATTCGAAGTTTATGGCCGCCGTGATGCAAAATGACCATCATATGTTTACTCCTGTCATTTCGATTCATTCTTTGCACCAGTTTCCTTCTTTAAAAAACGATACGACCAGCGCCAATGAACAGATCCATTTATCATACGGACTGGGCTGGGGTTTGTATAACACGCCCGATGGCACTGCTTTTTTTAAAGAGGGCCATGATGATGGCTGGGTACATTATTCCATCGGTATACCTTCTGCCGGCCGTGCGCTGGTGATCATGTGTAATTCCTCTAATGGAGAAAAGATCTTTAACAGGCTTTGTGAAAAATTGCTGGGTGTTACGATACCCTGGCAGTGGGAGGGCTATGGTCACTGACTGAATTAGCATTGAATTAATTAAAAGATTGCCTGTACTCCAATGGCGAGAGGTTTGTTTTTGACTTAAATAGTTTATTAAATGATGAAGGATGTTCAAAACCCAATTCATAGGCAATTTCACTGATCGTTAAATGGGTGGTTGATATTTTTTCCTTTGCTTTTTCAATGAGCTTATTGTGTATATGTTGTTGAGCGCTTTGGCCGGTCAGGCTGCGCAATATATCACTTAAGTAACCCGGTGAGATATTTAAATTGTCTGCAAGATAGTGGACGGTTGGAATGCCCTGCATAAGTGATTTTTCGTTATTGATATAATCATCCAGTATTTCTTCCAGTTTTTGCAGCATATCGTTGTGTACGGATTTTCTGGTGATAAATTGCCTTTTATAAAAACGATTGCTGTAGTTCAATAAGGTTTCAATTTGCGAAATAATAACGTCCTGGCTGAAATCGTCAATCCTGTTTTGCAATTCTTCCTCAATATTTTTAAAAATAGAAATGATGGTTTCCTTTTCTTTATCCGATAAATGCAATGCTTCATTCACAGAATATGAAAAGAATCCGTATTGTTTTATTTTTTTTGCCAGCGGATAACCAGCCAAAAAATCAGGATGAAAGAGTAATGTAAAGCCTCTGTGATCCTGATTGTTTTCGCCGTTTGCACTGACCTGATTCGGCGCCTTGAAAAACATGCCGCCTTCATCAAAATCATAATAGCCTTGTCCATATTTTAATTTTCCACTCAGGAATTTCTTATACGATATTTTATAAAAATGGTATATAAAAGTAACAGGTAATTTGCTTGAATCTATTTCATTGTTTTTATTTTCTACCAGACTTATCAGAGGGTGTAAAGGTTTTGGTAAACCCATCATCTGATGTAAGTCAGACAGAGATTCAAACTTATAGGGGATATTTTCCTCTTTTTTCATTTTGTAAATTTAAACAATTTATCGCGGGGTCATTGTACCCTTTGCCATTGAACAATACATAACATTACCCGAAACCGGAAATGGTATTTATCGGTTTAAAGTATTCATTTGCATTTCGGGATACCGGGTGCCTGATACAACGCCTGCTGGCATGATCGATTCTATGCTTTGTAAATCTTGCCAGGTGAGTTGCACATTTTCGGATGCAATGTTTTCCTCAAGATATTTTATGTGTTTGGTACCGGGGATCGTGATAATATCTTCACCCTGTGCAAGCACCCAGGCGATGGCTAACTGGGATGGGGTGCAGCCTTTTTGGGTTGCCAGCGTTC
>DASSGT010000239.1:0-2670 GCA_035693345.1 Puia sp.
AATATTTTACAGGAATAAAACAATCGCGAATACGTTTTAAGGCTTTTCCGTCAACCGTCAACCATCAACCATCAACCGTCAACCGTCAACCGTCAACCGTCAACTGCCAACTGCCAACTGCCAACTAAATTGTTTGCTTCCATTTTTCTTTATTAATTTCATAGATACATTTTTGAAACTGCAAAAAGAATAAAAAATACGGTCTAATTATGAAACACGCGTTTGTAAAAGGAATATCTCTGTCATTCATTTTGTCGTTCATATTCGCCTGTAATTCCAAAAAAGAAGAATCAACCGCTCCGGTGGTGGATAAAGAACAGATAAAAAAAGAAATACAGGCCAAGGAAGACGAATTTGCGGATACTTTTAATGGCGGCGTGCTCAAAAGCATAGGTTATTATGCAGATGATGCCACATCCTTTTATCAAAACAGGGCACCTTTAATTGGAAAGGATTCCATTATTGCATTTTTAAAATCGGATGCCGTTTCAAACTCCAATAAAATCTCATTTAAAACGAACGAAGTATTTGTATCTAATGACGGAAACCAGGTAGTGGAAATTGGCTATTTTAAAGTTCTCGACTCTGCGAATGCTACCATTAATTCAGGAAATTATATGAGCCTGTTTGAAAAAAGAGATGGTAAATATGTAAGCCTGAGAGATATGAGTGCTTCGGATATCCCGGTCAGATAAGAAGAGCAGGAAAATTATTTTAAAGAGAGGAATATACGCGAAGAAGATCGCTCATCGTCTCCTGCCGCCACCGCCACCTCTGCCGCCACCACCGCTAAAGCCTCCGCCGCCCCGGCTTCCACCGCCACCAAAACTTCCGCCGCCGGCATCCCTTGTACGGCCCCTACCACCGGAATAATTTGAAAATCCGCCGCCGCCTGACTGACGTGTCGATGGAGAAGCCGTAGGCCGGTTTGAACCAGCTCCGGAACCTGCGCCTCCAGTTGAAGGACGTGTTGATGCGGATGCGCCATTCGAAGGCCGGTTCCCACCAACCGCTCCTGTTGACGGGCGGTTCCCACCAACCGCACCTGTAGACGGGCGTGCTCCCCCGGATGCCCCTCCCCGGTTACCATAACTGCCATTGGCATTATTATGCTGCACCCTGTTCGATGTATTCCTTGTATTATTATAATGATTGATCTGATTGCGGTTATTTATAATGACGGTATTACCTCCTCCATAATGCCCGCCATAATAACCTCCATGATAACCCCAATTGTTGGCCCGATAAATACCCACCGCTATGCAGGTAGCCATTGCAAAATAAGGCGGGTAATATCCATAATAATAGGGCGGGTAATAGGGGACATACGCGGGTGAATACACGTATTGCACAATCGGTGCCTGCTGAACGACTACCGTAGTTGTTGACGCCGGTACATCTTTGGTAACAGGATCGGAACCGGTATAAGCCGGATTGGCAGTGACAGCATCTGTGGGTTTGGTTTTTGGTTCAATAACATAATCCTTACCATACAAATCTTCATCACCAACCATCTGTACGGAAATTTTCTTGTCCTTGTCCCGGTTTACTAATATCACCGCAACATCCTGTGTTTCTGTCTTACTGACTGCAACCTGTAGTACAAATGTATATGCGTCTCCTTCTTTCTTGGTAACCACTTTTATAAAATCAACCTTCCCATCCAGATCCAGATCCAGGTTATTGATTTTTGATTTTGTATCATTCAGCGACTTTTCAAAACCTTCAATGGTCTTTGACTTCAGAAAAAGATCCAGCACGGCATATAAATCAAGATTATCACCTGCCATTCCCAATGAAGCCGTGTCCTGTTTCTGTTTCGCCTGAGAAAAAACAGGCAGGCTGACCATACTCATTGCGATTACCAAAAATGACAATAATATTTTGTTCATGATTTCATGGAATGAATCGAAAAATAATTCACTCTTAAATTTACTATTAATATTCTATTTTCAATTGTAAATTTTCAGTCAGTCCGGAAAACCATACTGTAAAATATTGCAGGAACTTATAGTTTGCTCCGAATATAATCCCGAAATCAAAAGTACCGGTCATATAGTCCTTCCAATTAAACAGTTAAACGACAGGTAAAATGAAGCCCTATTCATTAAAATAAATTGGTGGAAATAAATTAAAGTGCCAACTTCCCCTATGAGCCTTTATGTTCATCTGCCGTTCTATAATCCTTTCTGTGAGTAGAATAGAGTTGTGACTGCATATGATAATTGAACATCAAATTACAAATTTTCTTTTTCGTACCCGCTGAGATAACCGGAATCAGGTTCTGACCCGGTGAGGATTGTTTTTTACTGTGAGATCCTGCAGTTTTTTACTGGCACTCTTCCGTCCTGTGCCACTCAATTATAGTTGATTTAAAAAATAAAATCATGAAACCACTCACTGCAAACAAATCATTCCGGAAGGTTCTTCCCTTCATGTTCGTCGCGATGTCCTGGGTCAGCACCGGAATGGCGCAAAAAAAATCAGCCAAACCGCCAGCCGATGACCCTTTGAGTAAGGAGAAAATTGAAGCCGCCCTGTCGGGTGCATATAATAAGTATAAGGATCTTAAAGAGGGAAAAAATGCGGATTATATCAAGGAACTCGCGACGGTGGATCCCAATATTTTCGGGATCGCACTGATCACAACGGACGGGAAAGTGTATACGA
>DASSGT010000240.1:0-2762 GCA_035693345.1 Puia sp.
CCAGAAAGATAGTGATGGTGGATTGGACCTGGATACTGCTGGCATGCAGCGATTGACCCATTTGCGGCATGGATGGAAGATATATATCAACGGCAAATCCGGATAATGGTATCAGTGCAAATGCCAGGATCGTGGCGGTATACTGATAATCTTCTCTGATCCGTTTAACTGTTCCTGCTGGCATTTGTTGATTTATGTAATTGTAATTCGAAGGTAGTATGGCGGTCCTGATTTTTACGGAGTGTAAGCGGAGTGTATGTAAAATTATTTTTTCATTCATGGAGGTGCGAATCCGTAAAAAGACCGGATTTTCCCGACGTTCTTCATGATTTGGCGTTATTTAACAGGTGTCTGCTTCGGGGCGGCTTCGGGACGGCTTCGGTACGCCTTCGCTAATCCTTCGGTCATTTCCCGAAGCCGTCCCGAAGCAGATAAGAATCAAACAATAACAAAACCCGGAAGAAACTATATTTTACGTGCACTCCGCTTACACTCCGTAAAATCATATCGTTAATACCGGATATTAACTAATTTTAATAATGGAACCAATTATAGTCGCGATAGCTATTGCGCTGTTGTACGCTTTTCGAAGGTTCAGAAAAGCCCAACACAGATGACTCGTTCCGAATGATAATGAAGTGATTTCATCTCTCTCTGAAAACTTCCTTGTACCCCTTAGCCATCAGTTGATAATATTCATACAATAACCGGGTCATTTAAATTTCATTATTAACCTTAAAATCAAAATGTATGGCACAGTCATTCCTAAAATCAATTCGGGAATCTATTAATTACTGGTGGCTGATTTTGTTAAGCGGGGTGTTGCTGATCATTGTTGGCATTTGGGTCATTTCTTCACCGCTTGAGAGTTATTTATCCCTGAGCTTATTATTTGCCTGGGGCATCCTGATCACGGGTATTTTTGAAATCATATTTGCCATTTCCAATCGTAACGGCATGGACAGTTGGGGTTGGACCCTGGCTGGTGGGCTCATTGATCTGGTAATAGGATTTTATCTTTTATCACATCCTGCCATCACTTTGACCGTATTACCTTTTATTCTGGGATTCTGGCTGTTATACAGAGGTAGTGCTGCTATAGGATCGGCTATTGATATGAAATCTTACGGAGATAAAAACTGGGGTTGGTTCCTGTTCCTTGGTATCGCCATTTTGTTTTTCGGAGTGATGGTTTTGGTAAACCCGGTTTTTGGCGCAGCCAATATCATTATTTGGACAGCATCAGCTTTTATATTTGCCGGAGTATTCAGGATTTACCTGTCCATTAAATTGCGCAGGCTGAAGAAGATCATTGCCCCGAAATTGTAAGTGAAAAGGATCGACCTTTATCCCATTATTTTCCCAAGCAGGTTTAGAATGATTTCTTTCAAAGGAATCTGTTGGGCAACTACAGGCAGAAAAGGCAGAACGACAGCTGCTATGAAGGCGAACAATATGACCTTGTCCACCAGAATCGTTTTCATATCCCTGGTTTTTTCAAAACTGCCTATCAGATCGACATGCCAGGAGGCATCGGGTTTCTCTTCTCCTGTCTGATAATATAACTTAAGCTCCTCTTCATACTTTCTGGCAAATGGCCAGGCCTCCAGGCTGTAAAGCATGAAATATTTTCTTTTGATTTGAGCCAGTTTGGGTAAAAGCAGCATCAATGGGAAAATGAAAAGAAGAAAGACGAAAATAAGTACGGAACCGATCGCGACTTTATAATCCTGTATTGAGATGCCTGAAAACATGATCATATTATTCAGGACTCCGGCAGTCAGTGCTGAGAAAGCAAGGGCCACGGGGAAAAAACTAAGTTGTGTATACTGCAGAAATCCAAGACCGCCTACACCATCCGGATGCAATGCAGACAGATGCAAATCTGTCTTTGAAATCTTCCTTAAAAAAATGATCCATAATAAAATACTATATAGCCACCGGTACAGTAACATTTGCAGCACGGGCAGACTTACCAATAAATACCACCACCCTGCTGACGTCATATGATCGTTGACCAGGTGCCATGGCGCGTACGTGCTTGAGTTATTGATCTGACTATTCTCCTGAAAATAAAAGGCAGAATAAACCAGGACAAGCAGGATGAAGTCAACCAGTTTTGAATTAATCCGTTTAGTAAGCCAGTTCAGCACATTTTCAAATGATTGTTTATTATCATCGTCAACAATTTTAGTTTCATAAAAAAAGCTGATCGTCTGGTTAAAACTTTTGTTGAGCGAACGCCTTGATATCAGCAGGATGGGTAAAACAATCAAAAAGCGAACTTGCGTTGCAATATCCCGCAGGAACAGATGGTAAAAATTTGCCCAGCCCAGTGTAAGAAACGATAATCCTGCAAGAGGGAGCCAGCAAACCAGGATCAATCCAATGAGGATAAGAACCTGGTGTCGAAGATCTTTGCTTTCGAATTTTGTCCGGTCAAATATTTTCCAGAATATTCCTCCGGAAGCGAATGCGAAATCTCTTACTATTGTCATAATTTGATTGTTGGTTTATGAATGCAACTCCGCGACCCATTCGTTATCATTCAATCTGCGGAAGACAGAAACCCACCGAATAATAGTCAGATTCATTTGCAAATTGGTTAAATTTATTGGTTAAATGGATTAAATTACCTGACTGTCTGAAGATTACTAAATTATCCATCATGACATTAAAAAATAATCTCAAAACCTTTGTCTCCAAATATGTCTCGTTAACAGAAGAAGAATTCGAATATTTCGCAAGCTTTTTTGAAACAA
>DASSGT010000241.1:0-2000 GCA_035693345.1 Puia sp.
CATCCAATTCCGGAACTGCTGCCGATCCCATATTTCGGTATACACTTTTTGCTGACGCCAGTTTTCAACAACCTGTTGAATAATATCAGAGCTTGCATAGGTAAGCTCAATCATGGAAAGAGAGCCACCTTCAGGTGTTGACAAATAAGCATGAACAAGCTGTTCTGCTTCATTGATAATAAAAATTCCACAACGCGAAAAGGGAATTCCAAGAGTCATCAACGCTCTCCAAATTAATGGTGTAATCCTGTTCAGATCATCTATCTTTCGCATGGAAGCAATTTCTGCCCGCACCCGGTTTAAGGCAGTTTGTCTGAGTGCTTCCCGCGCCTGTTCTTCCGCTTTCAATAAATCCAGGAAACGCAGGTATATAAGTTCAAATACCTGTGCAAACTGTATTATGATACTACTTTCCTCCTCTGTTAATTGTTGACTGGTTGTTACGCTTAATGCCCCCTGCGAAAAGAGGAAAAAATAAAAAAATTCTTTCTCCCGATTCAGCTGATGAAGCGGCATAGTCAGGAAGGCAGACATTGTTTGATAATATTGCTTCACCTCAACACCACTCAATACGGTGAGCGCAAAGGCTTTTTTTTGCATCCGTGCGGGACTAATATTTTCAAACACCGGATGAATATGGAGGTTTACATAGTCTAATATTTTTACGGTCTCCTGGCTATCTGCCACAGTCGTACCCCAAATTTCCATTGCATCATTTGCATCATCAAATATTCCCACACCCGTACGGATTGCATTGATACCTAACTCTTTTAATTCCTGGAATAAAACAGCCGACGTTTCCGCCAATTCAGAACTACTGCGCATGGCTATTGTCCGGGTCCTCACTTTTTCGAGTGCTGTCTCAATTTCGAGTGTCCGTTTTATTTGTTGCAACTCGTTGGTTGTGTTTCTCAACGCTAACTCAAGATTTGCATTCTTTTCCCGGAGCTTTTGTTGTTCGTCCTTATCCAATGTCAAGTAAATAAGTTGAAATTTTATAATGGATACACACGTTCGTTTAATCCTATTCGAATGTATTAAAATCCAGCCGGGTCGTTAATATATAATCGGATACTGATAATTTCGAAAAACGGGTTTACAGTTTGATTGTTCCTTATACTGGTAAGAATCGCCTGTTAGAGAAGGGCCTTCATCAATAACCTAATTTGACCAAAGTTGTTATTCAGCAGTAAATGGTTCGATAACCGCAGCAATTTCTGTAATACGGTTTGCTGGAAACCCTCCAAGTTTGGCGTGTTCCATTATTAGTTCTTTACTGGGTGCAATATAAATGCAGTATATTTTATCACCTGCTACATAACTATGTATCCATTGAATATCGGTTCCCAGTTTACAGAGCACCTCTCTGGATTTTTTTGAAATTGCGCGCAATTCGTCAGGTGTGAGGCTACCAGCCTTTGGTATGTCACGTTCAATAATAAATCTTGGCATATTTTATTGTTTAAATTTGAAAATACAATAAATATAACGGCCCGTTTAAACAACCGTATACCAATGAAAACCTGTCTTCACGGCCCTAACCAAATATACTTATTTTAAAATCAATATAAGTGTATCGGGCACTTATAAACAGGTTATAAAAGTGGTCGGCCATTTGTGATAAACGTATACCGTTAAGTGAAAAATTCAGGGAACGCTTTATGGAAGTCATCAATAAAAACAGATTTTGATATCCAGTCTCCTCCAGTTTCGTGGTCTTAGTCAGAATACCGCAATACTGATTGAAAAACTGCCTGTCTGACGGGATTCACATTGTAGTAATCTCCCGTGCTAAGCAATCCCATATTCTCCCGGTTAATCAGCAGAATAACTGAGATATTATATTTTGGAATCACGGCGATACTGGTTCCGGTAAAACCGGTATGACCAAAACTGCCTTCAGGTGCGTTTTTCATAAATGAACTCTCAGGATCCATCATCCAGCCAAGCCCGTTATTGAATTTGTCTTTGGTAAGAAAAGATGCGATGGTTGAGGCTTT
>DASSGT010000242.1:0-3658 GCA_035693345.1 Puia sp.
AACGGCATATTCCAGGAAACTAATAAGAGCATCGTTAAGAGTACTCCACAGATCAGCAGCGTATACAAGCCGGCCTCCCGATTTTTACGCGCATTAAATTCATGTTCTAAGGAATTCACGAAATAAAGTTAATATAAAAGCCTAATAATCAAAGCTTAAACTCTAAAATTTTTGTTAAGCCTGACTTCGTTAGTGTGGTGAGCGTGGTGAGGTTAGGAATTAAAAATGTGAAAGTTGAGAAAGGAAATGATAGTGTAGTGCTCTGATAAATTTCCCACACTGTCATTTCCTTTCTCAACTACCACATTCTCTCTTTTTTTACCCTCACCACCCTCACCTCACTATAACAGTACTTGCGTCGCAAAGTCTTTATCAAATGCGCCTCTGATCCGTTCCATAGGTGGATTGAAATACCCAAATTTTAAAAGTGGAAATTCCTCCCGCAATAGTTCCATCATATTTTTTACACCCATTGCATCGCCCGTTTCAACGACGCCGATTTTTCCGAGATACCAGTCGGGATCTATATTGAAATTCCGCCACTGAATCATATCAAGCTCCGTTTCCAGAATCAGCTTTCGTAAAGCTTCATATTCTTCCTCACTGTCTGTCATTCCCGGAAAAACAAAATAGTTGATTGAGGTCCATCCGCCGGCGGCTTTTACAACGCGCAGGCTTTCCACTATGTCTTCAAACACATAGTTATTGGGACGATAATAGGCTTCGTAGATATATTTACGTGCAGAGTTTGTACTAACCCGTATTGAATTCAAACCAGCGTCTACCAATGCTTTTACTGATGCAGGTTTGGATCCGTTTGTATTGATGTTGATGCTTCCGCGATCGGTATGTTTTCTTATTTCAATGATTGCTTCCCGAATGGTCTCCCACATCAACAGCGGTTCACCCTCACAACCCTGACCAAAACTGACAATCGGAAACGGAGCCGTTTGCAGGTGAGGAACGGTAAATTCTACAATTTCTTCAGCCGTCGGACGAAATGTCAAACGATCCTGTGTCGAATGAATGGTTTCTTCCTGTGGTTGAAATGAAATACAACCAATGCAATTTGCATTACAGGCTGGTGAAACCGGCACGGGACATTCCCAACGGCCGAGTGATAAATTCCGGGCAGCAGGACAATGATACGTATTGCAGCAGTTTTCCATCAGGTGTTTTACCAAACGGTTTTGTGGAAACGCCCGCAATAAATTCTCTGCGCCTTTTTTTATGTCAGTGGAATGATAACCCCGGGCTTCCTGTCGTATGTCCTGTTCTATGCGTACAGCGGGTACATAAAATTTGTCCTTGAACCAACCGGCAGCAGTGTAACAAAACAATGGCAGGGTAGGTGCGTTGTGGCTCGTTTCGTATGCCGCGAGGTAAATACCTGTATGGGCCGGCGGAATAAATGCTGCCACCGCCCAGCCTTTTTCACATAGACGCATTTCACCGGATTCCACGTCGATGCCAATACCACGCCGGCCTGGAAGTTCATATAAAGAGCCTCCTTCTGGTAGAAGGATCCAGTCAGATTCGTCCACCGGCAGAGCATCCCAGCCGCTTCGGCCGCAGGCGTATAGCGAACTGTCTTCGAAAATATTTCCTTCTCCGTCAGAATATAAAATGAAAGGCGACATCAGCGCAAAATTAAGAGTTTACTGCGGCAGTAGTCGTTAAATTCGTCTTCCGGTGCATCGGGATCGTCATCATCCAGCACTTCCTTCTGTATTAATTTGTTATTTACGAAATCAAGGGTTAATATGCCATCTTTCAGAATGACAGAATGCAATGAACTCCAGGGGAATTTCTTATTGAATAGAGAATTTAGCACCACTCCTTCAGAATAAAAGCCTATCTCCAGCGGATATTTTGCCTGCGCTTCCATCAGTGCCAACACAAAAAATGGTATTATCATCCATTGCAAATATGGCATGCCTATCCAGCATATCCCTGCCGCGAAAAGCCAATACCTGAATCGCATGTCTTTTTTTTTTCGTGCGGATCGCAGGTTCACTATCAGGCCAGTGAGAACGACTACAATACCGGAACATAGAAAAAGGTTCAGGCCGTTTCGTATCTGGACAATACTAAATGCTAACAGGGAAAAAATTAAAAGCAGCAAACTGACCAAATCGGTTTTGTGCGCATTTTCCCTTTTCAGGGTTACTACATAGTCGTAGTGCATTCCGGTTCTTTGTGCATGGAAGGCAAAGGATTGGCGGCAACGAGCATGTTGCATAATTTCCATAAAATCCTGGCCCCCACATTTGCGTCGTAGTTACTTTCTCCAATCGCAATCTCATCCAGATCCATTCCGATGAATTTGCGGCCGCTTTCAATAATTCTTTTAATCAGATAAATAACCTGTTCAATTTCAAGTCCACCACTCACCGGTGTTCCGGTATGCGGACATAACTTTGGATCCAGTCCGTCGATATCAAAACTGAGGTATACGCAGGCTGGTAGTTGTTGAATCACGTCATCTGTGATGGATCGCCAGTTTTTTCCTTCAAATAATTTTTCTTTGATATCCCGGTCAAAATAAGTGACTACGCGGTGGTTGCTATTTTGGATATAGTTGAATTCCTCTTCGCTATAGTCCCGTACGCCCAGCTGAACCAATTTTGTGATCTGGGGAATTTCACTAAGCGCATTATACATGATGCTTGCGTGACTGAAATCAAAATTCTCATACGATTTACGAAGGTCGCAATGAGCATCGATCTGAAGTATTCCAAATTCTCCGTATTTCTCTGCAATGGCTTTCAGGTATCCCAGAGGTACGCTGTGATCTCCACCCAACAGCACTACTAACTTTTCCTCTCTCAGCAGACTACTGGTTTGTTCGTATACCCATTTATTCAGAATAGCACTTCCTTCATTGATTTCCTTCAGAGATTTACACATGAAAGTATTCTTCTCTATTTCCTCTCCTTTGGAAATATAATTTATATAGAGTTCAGCTTCTTTGCGAAGATAATCGCTCTTCATCAGCACTTTGCGATCGGGGTGTCGCATAAAAATACCCTGTTTCCATGCGTTTCCTGACTCCTCGTCAAAAACATCCACCTGCATGGAAGCATTAAAAATATGCTCACCTGCCCGGGAGGTTCCGGATCCGGAGCTAACAGTAACTTCCCATGGAACGGGTAATATGACTAACCGGGCATCTTCTTCAATAAATGGCAAACCAAAAATGGTATTTTTCGGATTACTTGCGATGTTCGAATCGAAGTGTGTTAAATCGGTCATAGTTTGCTGTCTAGACTTTGAACAATGTGAAGGTACATCTGCGGGTGATATAATCAAAAGTTTAAACCAGTTTCAGGATGAAAGCGCAAAGCGCAAAGCGTAAGGCTAGTTGGGAAATTGAAAATTTTATGAATGTGTTATGTTTTGATTCTTACTCTGTTCAAGTTAGCTTTACGCTTTGCGCCTTGTGCCTTAGGCATATAAAAATTATTCTTTGATTGACTTTAAGGGAATAACTTTGCGGATCATGAAGCGTACGCACATTATCCTCCTGGTTTTCATTGCTCTCAGCATCGGACTGCTGGTGAGTTTTATGGGTAACTTATCCACCTATGAAACCATCGCGTCCGCAAAACAAAAAGATGGGAAGAAAGTGACCATCATCGCCAAGCTCGACAATAGC
>DASSGT010000243.1:0-5446 GCA_035693345.1 Puia sp.
GCCATGGCAGCCCCCGCTATCATCGGACTGAGCAGAAATCCATTGAAGGGATACAGAATACCGGCAGCTATAGGAATTCCAATAACATTGTAGATAAAAGCCCAGAAAAGATTCTGACGAATCGTATAGACTGTTTTTTTAGACAGCGTAAAAGCACGGGAGATATTATTCAGGTCAGAACCGATGATGGTCATCTGCGCCACGTCCATCGCAATATCCGAACCTTTGCCCATGGCGATACTAATGTCCGCCTGAGCCAATGCCTGGCTATCGTTAATACCATCGCCTGCCATTGCGACTATTTTTCCAGCTTTTTTGAGATCGACGACAAACAATTCTTTCTCTGAGGGCAATACCCCCGCCTTAAAATGAGTGATTCCTACCTCTCTCGCAACGATTTCTGCGGTACTCTCATGATCCCCCGTCAGCATGTAAACATCGAGGCCTTGTTTTTGTAAATGTTGAATCGCTGCTTTTGATCCTTTTTTTACGGGATCCGTAATAGCAATCACGGCCAGTAGGTCCTGATTCTTTGCAAAATAGACAACCGTTTTCCCCTGTGCCTGAAATAATTTCACCGAACTGGCTAAAACAGGATTTTCAATAATGTCGAAATCTGTCATCAGATTCGCATTACCAACCAGGTAACGCTCATTTTCATAAAAGGCCATTACCCCTTTTCCGGTGATACTCTCGAATTTTTCTATTTTAAAAGCCTGGACATTTTGCATTAGCAGATCGCTGACCATTGCATCAGCAAGCGGATGCTCAGACTTCATTTCAATAGAAATCAATATCCGTTTATAGAAATCAATGGTTTTATTTTCAGCGAAAACGATATCTGTAACTCCTGGCTTGCCTTCTGTAATCGTGCCCGTTTTATCCAGGACAACAGTATCTACTTTCCTTGCCAGTTCAAGACTCTCAGCATCCCTTATTAAGATATTTGATTCAGCACCCTTGCCAACAGCAACCATGATGGCTGTAGGAGTCGCTAAACCAAGGGCACAGGGGCATGCAATCACCAGAACCGTCACGGCCGCCAGCAATCCATGACTAAAAGCATTGGCTCCGCCTGTTGCCATCCAGATAATAAAAGTTACCAGGGATATGCCGATCACTACGGGTACGAAAATTCCAGAGACCTTGTCGACCAGTCTTTGCACAGGCGCTTTGCTTCCCTGGGCAGTCTGGACCATTTTTATAATTTGCCCCAACACGGTATCTGAACCAAGCTTTTCTGTGACAAATTGAAAACTACCTTTTTGATTTAGTGTTCCTGCAAAAACCGGACTTCCTTCTGATTTCAAAACTGGTAAAGGTTCGCCGGTAATAGTGCTCTCTTCGATATGGGATTGTCCCTCTTTAATTGTGCCATCCACCGGTATTTTTTCTCCAGGCTTTACCAGAACGATTTCGCCGATTTTTAATTTTTCCACTGGTATATCCAGTGTTTCTCCGTGGCGAACAATATGTACTGTTTTAGACTGTAATCCAATCAGCTTCCGAATCGCGAAAGATGTCTTCGATTTCGCCCGCTCTTCCATCAGCTTACCGAGTGAAATAAAGGAGATGACAACGGCAGCTGCCTCAAAATAGACATGGACCTCCAAACCCTGTTGAATCCAGTAACCTGGATAAATCGTGTTGAATACACTGAATATCCATGCCGAACCCGTACTGAGGGCAACCAGCGTGTCCATATTTGCTTTCCTGTGCAGGAGCTGCTTCCAGGCATTGATAAAAAAATGCTGGCCAAAATAAAACAATACCGGCGTTGAAAGGATCATCATGATCCAGTTTGCATAGGACAACTTCATAAAGAACATGCCAATCAATACAATAGGCACTGAAAAGAGGGCTGCGCCGATCGTTTGCTGCCGGATAGCGTTGTGCTTTTTTTTAGACTCTTCTTCCTGCAGGGAATCTTTATTAACCGGGTCAATAATCAAATCATATCCAATGGCCTGGATACTTTTTTTAAATATTGCAGGATCGGTACTGGAAGGATCGTAAGAAATATTTGTACTCTGATCAGCAAAATTTACACTCGCGTGCCGGACTCCCGGCAAAGATTGCAAAGTTGATTCGACGCTCACGGCACAGGATGCGCAACTCATGCCCGTCACCGGAAACGTTTCTGAAATGATCGATTGTCCCGTTATTTGCTGATGCCGGATGGCTGTTCTGTTTAAAGTAGATGATTCCTTCATTTATAGCTATGTTTGAGTTAGACTCTTGTAAATTGCTACATTCAGAAGGTATAGTTGTTATAAGATTGGGGGAGAAATGTATATAATTTACCTATTAAACCTTGTCCAGGGGGATACGCATGTTTTTCTTCAGGCTTTTAAAATGGGAGGGAGTCAGTCCTGTTGTTTTTTTGAATTGCTGAGAGAGATGCTGCACACTGCTATAACCTAATTTATCAGCGATTTCACTCAGAGTTAACTCGGCATACATTAAAAGTTCTTTGGCTTTTTCAATCCGTTGCAAAATCACATACTTTTCAATCGTCATTCCTTCCAAAGAAGAAAATAATCCGCTGATATAATGATAGTCAAGATCTAGTTTTTCTGAAAGAAGAACGGAAAGTTTTTTGTTTAAAATTTCTACTTCAGTACCCTGAATCAGCTGAATAATTGCAGACTTGATTTTTTCAACCAACGTGCTTTTTCTGTCATCCAATAGCTCGAATCCCAGAATGTGGAGATGATCTTTAAACTCATTTATTTTTTCAGGTGAGATATTTTCAGACAGTTCCACTTCCCCAAGCTGGATATTTTTATAACCCATGCCAAGTTTATCTAATTCCTGTCTTACGACAAGAATGCAGCGGTCACAGACCATATTTTTTATATAAAGTGGCATTTGATTCTGGTGTTTATCAAGTTAAAGTTACAGCCGAACCCAATGCCACACCGGATTATATATCCTATAGTTTCATCTTGAATCCACCATTTACGATAAAGCCATCGAGTGGCGCATAGATATCACGAAAAACCGGATGCGTTATAGTTCCCGTATAAATGGTGTCAAATCGTGTCTGCCGGGCATCCGTAAAATTTTCAAAATTGATAAAGAGAGAGAATTTGTTCCAACTTTTTTCTGCCATCAATCCGAATGTCCAAAAAGGCTTGCCGGTCTTACCATCGCTGAGTGGCTGTGAACTATAATAATATGCCTCAAATCCTATCTTTAATTTTCCTTCGTTTTCATATATGAGTACATTATTCAGACGGTTCCTCGCTGTCAGCGGATTTTCACGAATTATACCATTTTCATTCAGATGCGCATCCGTAAATGTGTATCCGATATAAAGCTGGAAGAGCCGGTAGCTGAATTTGATATTCGTTTCAAAACCTTTAGAATCAAGGTAGCCATTACTGTTGACCAATTTATAAATGGGTCCTGGAAGAGTGTCTATAACCAGCGGGTTTCTGATTCGGGTGAAAAAGAACAGCTGATTAAAACTGAATTTCAATCCCTCAAAAAATCCGCCTGAATAATTAAAATCCCAGTTTACACCGTAGGATTTTTCAAGTTGATTACTGTCCGGAGAAACGGGCAAAACATATTGATACTGTATGCGTTCCGTTTCTTCTGTAAAGATGGTAGGTGTTTTGTAGCCAAGACCCATGCCAATCCGGGACGTAAATTTGGATGTTATCTTAATAAGTGCCGAGACCCTGGGCAATAAAGCCAGACCGTAATCAAAAACATAGTCTCCGCGAAGCCCGGCTTCTGTTTGTAACCACTTGTTGACTGTCCAGGTATTTTGAATGAATAATCCAATTGTATTCTGGTTATAATTTCTTTTTGGAAAACTGTCTGTTGGATATTCTTTGAAATCATCTGTGTAAACATTCAATCCAAAAACCCACTCTGCGTTTTTCATCTGGTAGTTATAATCAATTTCTGAATAGCCGGATAGTTGTTTACCATCGAAAGCATACTCCGGGATGTTTATGTTTCGTTTGAAGAAACTGAATGAGTTTCGGAATACAATACCGGCCTTTTCAGATAAACGATGATTCAAATTCAATTGGGTTGAAACGCGTTGACTTTTATTCTCTTCAAAGTAACTGTGAAGACTGTCGCCATGACCATTCAGATATTGCATGTCTCCCCCTGTTCTGTTTTCAAACGCCAGGTTCACGCCAAAACTGAGTAATGTTGTCTTGTTGATATTGAAAAATATTTTTGGAGTAAAAACAAAACGGTTAAATCTGGGGATGGCGCTGAATCCAACATTCGAAGGGTCGTATGCATTATTCTCACTATATCCTGCAAACAGTGTCATTCCGATTTTATCAAACTGTTTGTTATAAAAGCTATTTAAGTCCACGCCGCCTGCCGATATTACATTTACGAGAAATTTCAACTCCTGTTCCGTCGACGGAGATTTAGAAATTAAATTCACCATACCTGCAATTGCACCTCCGCCGTATAAAGTGGATGTTGAGCCTTTAATGATTTCAACCTGTTTAAGATCCAGAGGAGGAGTCTGTAGTAAACTCAGGCCTCCCGAGAACCCTGCATACAAAGGGAATCCATCTTTCAGGATTTGTGTGTACCTCCCATCCAGTCCCTGAATCCGGATGCTTGAATTAGAAGAGGTTGCAGATATCTGCTGCGTTTGAATACCGGTGCTTTCGTTCAGCATCATCCGTATATCCCCGGGTCGCATGTTGCCTTTTTCTTCAAGTTCTTCGGCAGCCAGAAACTCTACTCTGGTTGGAATATTCCGGATGGATCTGTTGCTGCGGGTAGATGTGATTACGACTTCGCCCAGTTCACTTTCATCAGGCTCCAGGAGAACCAAAACAGTATCGTTTATTCCCGGGAAGCTGAGAGACTGAGTTTTTTCTTTATATCCGACATATCGAAATGAAAAATGATGAATACCATTTGGTATAGAAGACAGCACGGCAATACCATTTGAGTCCGCTTTTGATCCCAGTTGAGTACCTGCAAATAAAATGGATGCCGAAGGCAAGGGTTCTTTTGATTCACTGTCGAGAATCCTGACAATGAGAGTATCTTGACATTTGGATGAATAGAATAAAATGAGCATGCATAGCATGCATATAATCCTTTGCATAGGCGATCATTAACTAAAAGTAATCCTGATCAGGAGAAGACATTTCTCTGAACGAACCTGGGGTGAAAATGAGATTAGCAGGACCTGGGAGGTTGCCAGGCAGGATTGTTAAAACCTGGCAAAGTCAGATTTAAAACAGGAGAAATAGTTGCTGAAATTTTGGTTTCTGCTTCTGTGATGTCAATTCCTGTTTCCGGGATAACAAAACCGTGACATGAATTACAAGTAAAAAATGGTGAACAGGGGGCTTCGGGCTGATGTGATGATTTTGATGATTGTGCAACATCATCTTTGCAGCAATCCTTGTCGCAACAGGGCCTGGCTGACAGGAACAGAATGTAT
>DASSGT010000244.1:0-4571 GCA_035693345.1 Puia sp.
GGCGAAAGAATAAAGGGTGGATCGATTAACGGGGTTTTTGAACACCATTACCAACTGATGGGCTTTTTCTAATTGTCCCGCCTTTACAAATCCTTCAATAGCATAGCCAATCAACCGGAAAGACTGATCACGGATAAATCCAAAAAAGTTTTTTTCGCGAAGAAGGTTGAATATACTGGCTTTATCGATTTTGTCGTAATATCCTGTCATTTCATCCAGCCTGCCGGAATCCTGCGCTTCTTTTCCCAGGTAAAGAAACAGCCAGTTTAAGTCAATCAAACCACCAAGATTTCTTTTCGCGAGTGTCTGTTCAAGATTTTTGAGTACGAGATATCTGGGTTTTTCAACCATAAATGAAGACCGGCTGATCGACACCGTATTATAATCGGTGATCCAGGTCGACAGAAAACTCAATTCATCATGGCCGGTGTAAAACGAGTCAATCAGCTGATGCTGTTCTATATAATTTAAAAAGGCATCCCCGAAAAAAAAGTAGAAGTAAGCCCTTGGTTCAGAAGGATGGAAGGGCGTTACCATGTCCGGATAAATAAAGAGATACCTGCGTGGCTTCAGACTGGCATCTATAGCATTTTCAACAATCGGAATCGAAGCATTGAGGTAGTTCTGACTCGTATTGCGATACAGGGACAGCGCCTTATCAAAATATGCATTCACATCCATATCACCACTTTCCGCCGGCTCTTTGTTCAGTGATTTCAATATACCCTCATCTTTGAACGACAGTGCCAGCAGAAAATTCTTTTGATCTCCCGCGGCAACGGTGTTCTCAACTATTTCCCTGTATTTTTTAAAATATAATCCGAGTTGTTTTCTGCCGGGATATTTGATATTCAGGTTAATCGTTTCTTCCTGGAAAAAAAACAGACGGAAGGTACCTGATGTTTCCAGGCTATGCAGGGTTCTTGCAATCATCCGTTCATAAAACTCAACCGCGGTTATTTTCTTCCTCATACAATATCCATCAACGAAAATATTCAGTGCGTCCATATTGCCATAACGGAAATATACTGCCGCGATATTCGCCGCATTGTCACCACCCGAAGCATAGTCGCCCTGAAAATTATTCTGACTGTTTGCGAGCAGCGTATCCACACATTGCAGGGCTTTTTCACTGTTTCCTGCGGCCGCATAGATGTAAGCCAGCTGCTGAAAAAGACCATTATGTTTGAATCCATAATTCTGTGCTTCGGAACCACTCAACAACAATTTATCGGGCGCATAATTATCTTTTAACCAGTCAGATTTTAATCCGCCCTGAAATGGCGACAACATATTGACGAGCTGTGTCAGCTCTGCCTTTTCAAAACCCTGGTAACTGATCGCATAAGCGAGTGCATGATTTAAATTTCTCATGTCATGAAAACCTGCGGGTTGCGCGTCCAGAATTTTTTCTACCCAATGAGCGGAGCGAACCACATTACTGTTCCGCAACTTTTCAAACCGTGGATCCGGGCGATAGTAGTTAGCCATGTCAATGTCCTGGCCATACATATTGATTTCGTTCAGTACAGTAGAGAGTACCCTCGTGTTATCGATCGGAACCTGAAAAGAAGCCAGCAGACTATCTGTAACAAAAAGCACACGATATATCTGATCTTTTGGCTCATCTTTTCCCTGATAAATCATGAGGGAAACGAGACTGTTCAAAAGCCTGATCCTTTGAACGGAATCCGGTATGGATCTGACCAGTTCATCAATGGACGTTTTCCCTGTTTTTAATTCCTCAGTCAGCAAACTGGAAATGGTCCCGAGGTCAGTTTTTTTATCGGCCGCCAGCTTCATGGTCTGCTCATGAATAGAATTCAGTACATAATCGTTCTGTTTTCTGAAATAACTCCGGATCGTGAATGAACTCAGCACCACGAGCGCCAGTATGCCCAGGAGCAGAGCTATGCGCTTGGGTCCATAGCGCATGATGCTGCGCGTTATGACATGTTTCGACGCACTTTTTTTCAGAAACGCTTTGGAATTATCCAGGATCTCGCCGGCGTGCCGGAGTTTGGTTTCGTCATTCGTTTCTTCGGGCAGATAACGCGCTATCCACCATGCATTGGGCTTCGCTTTGTTATACCAGTTTTCAAAATATGTTAAGGGTCCGATGGAAAGCAGAAAATTATTTGATTTCCCACTATGCACCCAACGGTCCAGTTGTTTTTCAAAATCCAGTGAAACAGAATGACTTTCATATTCTTCCTTTGCCCATTGTCCGAGATACTGCCAGTTTCTGATCAGGCTCTCATGCGTGATATCGAGCACCGTATCCTCCCGGAGTTTGCGACTTCCGTCATCCTCTTCATTTATGAAAGGATTGATAAATGTATTTGCCGGTTCCCTGAAAATATTCAGTATGGTCCCAACTGTTTCATGATTAAATGCCGGGTTCCCGAGAATATGCGTAATCTCCTGCAACGTCATCCGGTTACGAACGGCACGGCTCTGATCAATTTTGGTGAGACAGGTAAAAGAAGTGCGTATGATGGTTTTAGCGTCTGTATCGGAAATAGTCTGACCTGTTTTTGACAGATAATAACCCGCAGACTGCTCGTACAATTTATTGGTATGCGTGTCCAGCACATTTTGCAGGTTCGGTGCATGATAACAGGCTTTTATTTCAGGTGGCAGTGAGGCAAACCATTCATTGAATCTTTGTACCTGCTCTTCCGGTAATTCCTGTACGCTCATGCCGCCCACCATGGCATAATGAAGCAGGTCCATTTCTTCCCTCCCATTGTCAGCAGCTATCCATATTTGTTTCAGCGCATGTTGCAGAATGGGTAACTGATCCACGCCCTCCGTCAGATCCTGAATCAAACGTTCCGTCAATCTCCGCGCGATGCGGTTCCCGCTGAGTGTCGCGGGTTCCTCTATCACCTGTTGCAACTGTGAGCGGTTGAGACGGGGAACAAAAAATTGTGAAAAGCCAATATACTCCGGTAATCCACGGAAAGCTGCGCACTGGCCGATATAATCAGAGCGCATGGTGAATATCACATAGATGGGAATATCCTCATCGAGTGCAATGCGAGCCGTTTCAAGCAAAAGATTCAGCACCAGGTTTGCGTCGCGGGAGGGTGCTCCATGCTGATAGTTTTCAGGATTGGTGAAAAATTCCTCAAACTGGTCAACCAGTATGATCAGATTGGCGGCTTCTCTCTTTATAGCCGCCTTACCCTTGTCATCTGCCGTTAACCAGGCAGAGGAATTTGTATCAACAAAACGCTTTGAATTTCTGTATAAATCGACGAGTGCGGAAAATCCATGATTCAGTTCTCCCTGTACAGTATAAGGGTTTGAAATATCCAGCTGCTTTGCCAATGCGCTTGCCAGATTTTGAAATGGAGTCCGTTCAGGTCTGAAATGGGCAACACACCAGTTTGTGTATTTTGATTTTAAGAAGCCCGCGCGGGCATTGGGTATAATCCCTGCAAAAACCAAAGAAGATTTTCCATCACCGGATGCGCCGGTCAGCATCAGAAATTTATTTTTCTGCAGCTGAAGCGTTGCCTGATCAATGTCTTCTTCCCTTCCTTTGAAATAAAGGGATTCATCTTCCGAAAAAGATCGTAAACCGGTATACGGACAAATTTGATCGTTATCAAACATGCAATAATACGGAACGGCCCGTTGGGTTGTGTGAAGAATGAAGATGTCTCATGTGTTGGGCTTCCCCTTTATATAAAAGTTCTCTCTACTATTCTTAATGGTTAAACCACTTCACTGTAAACCTTCTTCACTTCGTCCGGAATGGTTTCCTTCGGCATAATAATGGATATTACGCGCGGCGCTTTAAAATTACGGGCAAGATTGGTACGCGGATCATCTTCTCCAACCAGAAACATGGGTGTGGGAGATGACGCGCCGCCCACCTGTTTCCAAATCTGTTTAATAAACGGCAGTGCCCAGTCAGCAGCATATTTAAAATATACCACCGCGAGTTTACTTTTTGGTATTTGCTGGGACGACATTTCGCGATATGAATCCTCTCCTTCCGGAAGAATATTCATGGTTTCTACAGGGAATTCCAGACTGATCGCATCAATGATATGCCGCGCATCCGCTTCATCCTGCTGGTTGAAGATGAAAAATATATCCGTGTCTTTGGAGTCGTATACTTTGGTATCCTGCTTCATCATGACAACGCGGATATCATCCACCAGTTGCATCGGTCCCTGACTATTGGAAAACATCATGTTCCGGGTGATATTGTTCCGGATGTATTTTATAAAATTCTGCTGGGCGGGTTTTACGGTTTTACTGTTATCCGGATCGAGCCAGACGAATATATTAAAATTGGATCCCGGCTCGCTGATTCTCTTTTTTGCTTCCATGAACTGGTAGTTCGGAAAAGAAATATCGTCGTCCGATTCAAATCGCCTTCCGAATTCACCACTCAGCATATGAAGGGAACAAACACATTTTTTCATTTCCTCCGCCACCTTGATCTTAAAAGTGTCATCATCGGCCGGACAGTCTATCGAAGGAAGCACATTGAATCCTGCCTTATTCAGAATAATGGCCATTTCTTCACGACTTTCTTTCAGATCACCCGA
>DASSGT010000245.1:0-8332 GCA_035693345.1 Puia sp.
AAATAGGAAGCTCTCAGATTTGTTTTCTTATTCAATTTGTATTTCAGCATCAGGCTGGGCAGGAGGTCAGTATAATTTTTTGTAAGTCCTGTCGGATGATTAGCATAAAAAGTACGGAGCGTATATCCCTGACTGGTAACTTCCATTCTCGCGCCACCGGCTACTTCCCATTTGTCAAAGTACATTTGGAATTGCAGATATCCGGCACCGATGTTTTCAAATAAATTGTAATTATTGACATCGTATTCATATGTTCCGGCAGGACTATAAACGGTCCATTGAGCCGAATAGATATCTGTGTAAATCTGTTTCACACCATTTGCACCTGTTGTTGGTTTCAGTGTATATGAATTCTGCTGATTATATCGGGTTTTATGGCGGTATAATCCCCCTGCTTTCAGTTCCAGAAAAAAATCATTGGGGAATTTGTTTTTAAATGTCAGGTTGGCAATGGCATCCAGGTCCTGGTCGTTATTATGTTGCCAAACCCTGCTGATGGCATCGAAATAATCAGGGGTGGAACTAAATGTATAAGGTCCGTGAATGTCTCCATTTGTGTGGACTGTATCGATTTTCTTATTCACACTGATGTCCGCCATATCCGGCGTCTGTTTACCCGCCTGGGAATAAACACCTGCCCAGTCAAACATAAAATGAGGGGACAGAATATGCTGACCTTCCAGTTTCAGATTTTCAAGAAGCTGGGTACTTGTGACGGAAGTATAATCTGTACTTACCGGACCCGTACCAGGCACTGTTCGTCCACCATTACCTCCCACGATGGCCGTATCGATAATGGTTCTCGACTGTGCCAGGTAGCTATATAGTAGGATATTGGTAACAACGATCTTATTTCGCTCATTGATATTATAATCCGCGTGTAAAACCAATCCGTTATTCAGTTGTTGCGTAGAGAAATAGCGGTTTGCATAATCGGAAATGATCGGGCCCTTGGAATTAGGTGCTGCCGAATTGAAAACAGAATTACTGCCATAGTACTGGTTTTGGAAATTGTCTGCCACCAGGATTCCCAGTTTACTATTAAAAAACCGCTGACCGTAAGTAATACCTGCCACTGTGTTTGGCAATGGATTTACAGGTTTGAAATCGAGGTTTGAACGGCTGAAATCTTCCGGCTGTGCGAGATAATTATTTCCGAAGCGTTCAGTCAGGCTTTTTTGCTGAATATCTGTTTTTGAAAAGCTTTCAAATTTCCGGTCAAAAAAAATGGCACTGTATCCTATGGATCCGATGGCTTTAAACATAAAATCCCGTGGAGCATCCTTCATTTTAAGATTAACGGTCCCTCCAATCGCGTCACCCTCCATTTCAGGCAACAGGGATTTTGATACTTCAATACTGGATAAAAGATCCGAAGGAACGATACTCAGCGGAACGAAACGGTTCTTCTCATCCGGGCTGGCGACTTTTATACCGTTGATCAGTGTGTTGTTATATCTTGGATCCAGCCCGCGGATAATGGCGTAGGCATCGTCTCCGCCGCCATTTCGCTGAATGGTTAAACCGCTCATTCTCTGAAGAACATTCGCCGCATTGATATCGGGCGAAACTTCCATGGCCCTGGAAGAAATAACATTCACGACGTTCAACGCCCTTTTTTCTGTTAACCTGGCTCCTCTTTCCTCTTCCGCATTAATCTGATTGAACACCTGTACAGTTTGCAGATTTATGGCTTTTTCATCCAGCTCAATATTCAATTTCACGGGCGAATGGCTGCTTATGGATAAATGGCGCGTAGTTTCAGTAAATCCGACCGATTCGACCTGTACGTCATATTGGCCCGGGGGCATATTCTGTAATGTAAATTCACCGTCGTTATCTGTATATGTTTTGAAGGATGTATTCAGACAGGTTATATAACATCCTTTCACCACCTCCCCTGTCTGATGATCAATGATCCTACCCTTGATAGAAGCTGTCTGTGAAAAAACCAGTTGAACAATAGTGAAAGAGATGGAGATTAAAAGAAATCTTTTCAAACACATTTAGCCGGATAGTTTCGGCGAATGTATACGGAAAACCAAATGGCGATTTCTACTTACATTGATATAATGTTAACGTAAAGATTGGTTCACAATTAAATTAAACAAAATACAGAATTGCTCCAGAATCTTCAGAATTCTGCTCTTGACACCTTTGTAAACGAATAGTTACGGATACATTTTATTAACACAATTATTTTTATTCAACGGGAGCTGCCTGCATATCTGTTTCCTCCCGCTTGTTTTTCTTAAAATCAAGTTTGCCAAATTTCCAGGTGAAATTGAGACCAATCGAGCGAAACGGAATTTTCCTTGTGCTATTAACAGTAAAGTCAGGGCCGTACAGAATCGTCGGCTGTACCAGGTATTCGCTGAATATATTGGTTCCTGTCAGGGCGATGCTGCCTTTCTTCTTCCATAACTGTTTTCGAAAAGCCAGGGTATAAGATGAAAAAGAAGGGTATTTCCCCTGAATTTCATTCCTGGGCGAATTGAAATTAGCGAAGAATTCTCCGGCGAGAGTAGTTGAAAAGTTATAACTGAGATTCATATTGATGCGGTAATTAAAACTCTCCACTTTCAGATTGGAATCAAGGGCATTGATGCCCTGCCTGTAAAAGAGAAAAATATTCGTTCTCACACTGAACTTCGGATTCAAATGCAAGTCCGAAAATAAATTAACGCCGATATTTTTTTCCACGCCAACATTCTGACGCGTACTCACAGATACATTCTTATAAACTGTATCTCCAACCGGAAGGCTTGAATAATACACAACATAGGGCTGAATATCACCCTGGTTAACACGATAAAAAGCGCTTATCATAAAGGATCCGCCGGATTTCAGATCATCACTCAGGCCCAGTTCAATACGATGTCCGATCTCCGGCTGCAAATAGGGATTACCAGTCGTAATATTATAGGGATCGGTTGTATTTATAAATGGATTTAAATCACGGTAATCAGGCCGTTCTATCCTCTTGGAATAACTCAATTTCAATGTATACTTATCATTTAATTTCCGGCTGAGAAAGAGGGTGGGTATAAATGTATTATATCCGGGTTCCGAAACCTGCTGGGAAATATCAGAGAAGAAAGGATTCAATGCAGTATGTTCATATCGCAATCCCATTTTCGTTTCGAACCAGTTTGAAACAGGAAAAGCCATTTCCGTATACAATGCATAGATCTGTTGCCGGTAGCGTAAATAGTTGGAAAGTGTTGAATCATAAATGTACGAACCGGAACCAGGTTGCAAACTGAGAACGTTTGATGTACTGTGAATATCGGTTAAGACAATTTTTCCACCCAGGTCCCAGATGAATTTCTTTCCAACCGGCTGTGTATAATCTGCTACGATTTCTGTTTCCGTTTCAGTACCCGGGTTGTTATTATTCGTCCCGTAAAAAGGAATATCCCCTGGCGGATAAGCTTGTGTATTTACAGAATTGTAGTTATTATGATTAGACGAAGTATGAACACCGATAGTCAGTTCCCGGTCTTCTTTTTCAAATGTTCTCTTATAATCCAAGCCGAAATTCAATGTATGCAGCCGGATATCGCTTTGTGTCTCACTCAGGCTGTATATCTGACTAAGGGTTTTACCATTGAGGTCAAGGGTGGTCTGGGTTTGATTCTGGGATCCGATATTGGAAGAGCCAAAATAATTACTGCTCAAAGAGAAAGTAAAACTGTTTTTCTTCGACAAAGAATAATCTGCTGTAAAACCAGATTCCACCCCATAGCGTTTAAAATCACTGCTCCCGTTCTGATCGAGGATTACCTGTGTTTTGCTTCCGGTATCCTGAGAAATACGTTGTGTAGTTAAAGGTGTTGTGGCAGGTAATCTGGTATTGGCATCCACAAATATATTCACACCAAATTTCCCATTCCGGACACTCAGATTGAATGCCCCGTTTTCGTTTCGACTCGCAACTGTCAGAGAAAGGCTGCCATTAATACCCCTTGCCAGATTATGTTTCAAAATAATATTAATGATACCACCCAGGCCTTCGGCATCATACCTGGCGCCGGGGTTCGTGATGACTTCAATGCTTTTTATCTGACTGGCCGGAATGGATTGTAATACATCGGTAATATTGCTACCGAAAGCTGTAGAAGGCTTTCCATCTATCAAAAAGCGGATACTGGAACTGCCGGCCAGTTCAACATTTCCATCAACGTCCACCGATATCTGTGGAATTTTTTTTAGTATGTCCGTCACTACCCCACCCTGTGATGTCAGGTCATTCTCCGCGTTAAAAACCATTTTGTCGATCCGGTTCTCGATCAGTTTTTGACCGCCGGTAATTGTCACACCCTGTAAACTGGATATCTTTTGTTTCAGCAGGATCCTGCCTAAATCGTGGGATTTGCTTTTATCCTTCAGCTGAACAGAGATCTGAGATGGAATAAATCCGATGGCCTCCACCAGAATGGAAATATTCTCTGCTTTTACAATTTCAATCTTAAATACACCCTGCGCATTACTCACTGCACCTGTGATCGTTTTATGCGTGATATTATCCAGCAGACTAATCGTTGCATATTCTACCGGCTGTTGTGAGGACGAATCGATGACCAGGCCAGTTATATGGCCTTTCTGAGAATAAGCTTGCAGACTCACGACTAAAAAACAGGGGATCAAAAAATGACCAATGAAATTTCTGCTCAATGACAAACCTTTATATCCATTTAAAATCACTCCGGTTCTTACCGGTTTCCATATCTATCAAAGGTGCATTTCAATTCTGTAGAAAGTCTGTGGTTTTGAAATAAAATGTGTCAGATACGATGTGATCCGGGATTATACACCGGCGGGCTTGAAATAAACAGAAAATATATGGTCGCCGTTCGTAAAACGATAAGAAATATTCATACCCGAAACATCCGCGATTTGCTTTACGATTGATAACCCAAGCCCGAAATGGTCTGTTGTCTGGCCCACCGCTGAGAATCTTTTAAATAATTTATCCTGATCCAGCGGGCCGTCGGCTGCCGAGTTTGAAATCTCAAAAGCCCTTGCAGATAGTTTGATATGGATATGACCTGCTTCCGGTGTATGTCGGGCCGCGTTGCTGAAAAGATTACTGATCATCATTTCAGCCAGCTGTTCGTTCATGGAAACGAATGCTGACTCAAGAGAGGAGGAAATGCTCAGATTTCTGCCCTGCCATAATTCCTGCCAGTCGGTCATTTTTTCCTGAACCAGTGTTTTAAAATCAAATGAAATAATATTTGAAAACTGTTTGTTTTCGATCTTATTGAGTAGTAATAGTGACTGATTGAGCCTGGACATCTTCTGGATCGCCGAATAAGCTGCCTGTAGTGACTGACTTTGGGATTCTGACAGTTTTTCGTCCTGCATCATTACATCCAGCGTGGATCGCACAATGGCAAGAGGTGTCTGGAGTTCATGGGAAGCATTTTCTGTAAATTCCTTTAACAAAAAATATTCCCTGTCCGCATTCCGGATAAACTGGCTAATGGTCGTATTCAGCAAATTGAATTCTGTTATAGGACTATCCGCAAAATGGGGTATCGCCTTTTCACCCAGCCTGAATTTTTCCACACCTGAGAGTGTATTATAAAATGGCTTCCATAACCGCCGGAGCTGCCACCGGTTGATCAGCAGACTGACCAGTAAAATAGCAACTATCGTTATCAATGAAATAACAATAATGGACTGGTTCAGGTGTTCGGTTTCTTCCAGTGACTTGGACACTTTAAATAAGATCCACTGATTATTCACAGGTAAAGTGAAACTGATTTGCCTGAAATTTTCTCTTTCCGCCGGATTCGGAGAAGGGATGGTGTTGAATTTTCTATATTTTCCCCGGATTTCCGAAACTGCGAAAGATGTATTCTGATCTTTTACCGATATCGGTTCGGGCGGATGATTGTATTTCTGCACATAGGTTTCTATTTCCCGTTGTTCAATTCTTAAATCTTCATCCACCTGGGCAATCGAAACGAACCATAGCAGAAAATAAAAGGCCAGGCTGGCGAGAATAAAAATGACAACGGTAGCCAGTAAATTGATGCGGAAATAACGGGTAAAAAGATTCATGACCTGGTAAATTTGTATCCCATGCCATACACCGACTTTACATAATCCCTGGCACCTGCCTGCATTAATTTTTTACGCAAATTTTTTATATGGGTATATATGAAATCATAACTATCAGCCATATCCATATTGTCACCCCATAAATGTTCTGCGATCGCCGACTTGTTGATCACTTTATTTTTATTACTGATAAAATACAATAACAGATCATATTCTTTTCTGGTGAGGTCTACGATCCTGTCATTTACTTTTACGGTCTTGAAAAATACATCCAATTCCAGTTCCTCAAATTTCAGGTTATTATTGCCATCAAATGATTTTCGGCGAATAATCGCCGCTACCCGTGCAGCCAGTTCTGACAAATGAAATGGTTTGCTTAAATAATCATCTGCGCCGGAATTAAGGCCTTGCAGCCTGTCGTCCAATGAATTTCTGGCTGAAATAATCAGTACACCCTCCGCTTTTTTACTTGCCTTCAATTCCTTTAATATATCCAACCCGCTTCCTCCGGGCAGATTGATATCCAGTATTATACAGGCATAGTCATACTGGCCGATTTTAGTCATCGCTGAATGATAATCCGCTGCAATTTCGCATATATACTGCTCTGAATTCAGGTAGGCGAAAATGCTGGCCGATAGTGCCTTTTCATCTTCAATGATTAAAACCTTCATGATGGATTTCCGGTTTTTCGATTTTCGTAAACAAAGATGCTCCTGAAATTTGTAGAAATTCTGTAGTTGGAGCGAGAATTACATGAACTACAGATTTGCTCCAGAATTTTTTGTTTCTTTTGTATACTGATGCTTTAAATGCACCGCATGAAGTTATTATTAATTTTTTTAGCGTTGATTTCATTTGTTTCCGGCGAATGTCAGCGGCACGGCCTTGATTATTATTTCTCACATGCCAGAAATAACAGTCCTTTGCTCGCTGATTACAAAAATCAAATGCAGTCAGCCCAGGTGGACAGCCAGATGATCAGGGCGTCACAGAAAGTACAGGTGAACGGAGTGAGTGCCAACTTTTATGCTCCCGTGATATCCGGCTATGGTTATGATAATATTATTACGAATGGGGCCCAGGTCTCAGCTTTCGTTCAGGCAAATAAAAACATTATCTCTTCTGCTAACCTGGCATCACAATATGAAACCGTCCGGCTCCTGAAAGAATCCATCGGCAACACAGCACAGATCGCTGAAAAAGATCTTCGCAAAACGATAACAACACAATACATTACTGTATACGGCGACTTTCAGGCATGGGCATTCAGCCGTGAAATACTGAATCTTTACCAAAGCGAAGAAAGTATCCTAAAAAGTTTAACTCAGTCCGGTGTATATAAACAGGCGGATTACCTGACATTCTATGTATCGTATCAGCAGCAGATGCTGCTTGTTCGCCAGTCAGAAATTCAATTCCGTAATGACTGTGCCACATTGAACTATATGTCCGGCATCGTGGATACCAGCCTGGTAGAATTGGAAGCTCCTGATCTGCAAACAAGCATGATGCCCGATATCATTAACTCTCCTTTTTACCGGCAATACACCCTGGACAGCTTAAGCCTGGTCAATCAACAGAAAACGATTTTATATACATATAAGCCACGGGTGAATGTCTATGCGGATGCCGGATATAATTCCTCCCTTCAATTCGAACCTTATAAAAATTTCGGTCTCAGTGCCGGATTGAATTTTTCTGTTCCCATATATGATGGAAAACAACGGAGGATGAAATACCAGAAAATAAATATCGCCGAGGATACGCGGCAGCATTACAAAGATTATTTCCTGCGTCAGTACAATCAGCAAATCGCACAGCTCTCCCAACAGCTCAGATCCACAGAATCCCTGATAGGTGACATCAATGGTCAGATCAAATATTCCCGCACACTGATTGATGTAAACAGGAAACTGCTGGAAACGGGTGAAGTGAGAATAACTGATTTGATCCTCACGACCAATACCTATTTAAATGCACGCAATCTTTTAAACCAGAACTTCGTCAATCGCATGCAGATCATCAACCAAATTAATTACTGGCAAACCTTATGAAAAAAAACCTGTTCTATACTGTTTGTACATATGCTCTGCTGGTGTGTTGTCATCCGGCTGAAAAAGCGGAACCGGAAGAAACGGTGATTGCGGTTACACCTGTTACTATTGATTCGGTAAAATTCGGTCCCATCTCCGATTCTATAGAGCTCAATGCGAGCTCCACCTATCTTCAAAACAGCTATGTAAAATCCATAGCGGCC
>DASSGT010000246.1:0-2059 GCA_035693345.1 Puia sp.
CCGCAATGATTATATATCCGGCGATGCCCATAAAGGTGATGGGCGTCTTGGATCTTTTAATCCGATATATCCGAAAGGCGGGTATTTTGGATTTAATCCGCAGGTTGGCCCGGTAAACCTTTTTGCCATACATCCGTATGCAACCTGCCTGTTCTTGCCGAACCTTCTTTTTGAGGCGGACCTGGTGTTGAACTGGAGACAGTCACTGCAGGACGGAGTCTATCGTCCGAGCGGGGCATTCCTGCTGGCAGGAAGTACATCTTCCAGCAGGCATATCGGAAATACGTTCCTTGCCAGTATGCTATATAATTTCAATCCTTTCATATCACTCAATACAGGGTTTCAATATTTTAAGACCGGGAGTTTTATTCATGATATCATTCCCGATTCGAAAGACGGAGTATTCTATAATATCAGAATAAAGTACATGTTCTAGAAAAAATGTCCGCCATGTCTGCCGCAGCACGCATTTATTTCATGGTAAATATTCTAACTATATTCTTTTATACAGGATGTAAAACTTCGGATATCCTGTCACCTTCCAGTTCCAGCATTACCTGGGATTTTTGTATGCCGGCGGCAGGCACGAACTATGGTGACATGTACACTGTCAATTTAATGTCTGATTCCGTTTTGCAATCTGACACATTGATGCCTGGTTTTTTTCATGAACGTGATATCCTGATCGCAAACGCATCGGGAACACTGCCTTATATAAAAAGTTTACAGCTGCTTGCAGCTAATCCTGTCGACAATAACAGATCCTCTGCCATGGCGTATTTTTCAAATGTAGAAAAAGGCCTTGCATCTATGAGAACCCAAACCGAGTCTATATTGTCAGAGCTTGAATGTGAGTTATTCAGAACCCGGCAACTGTATATTCAGCTTCGTAATCTGAACAGCAAGAAAAATGACAGGTTAACTGCGGAGGCAATCGTGATTGGTTCAGCGGCAAATATCACACCCGTGTTTATTACACAAAAGAGTCCTCAAAACATCCTTGTCGTTGGCAGCAGCGTGGTATCAGCCGGTCTGAGCCTTTCAACATTAAGGACCAGCGTCGGAAAAATAAAACTAACATTTCTCAGGAATCTGCTGAGCGATGTGTGGTTTGCACCAGCGAAGTCTACAGATTATCCGGCGGGACTATGGTATATATTAAACAGTCCGAAATTCAGTAATACCCGGCAACTATCAAAGGTCCAGCTGATCAAAATGCGATGGTTAAAATTTGAATTGAATGGTTCTGTAAGCAAGGACACTGAAAAACTGTTTTTTGGAACCGGTGGAATATTTAACCAGGATGAACTGGAAGTCAGGGTTTCCATGATTGCCGAGTTGATGGCTGAAGTCAATACGGTCAATGTGGATTTGGACAACTTCGAATATGATCTGAATCATTTCAGGGAAAAAGAATTCAATTATTCAAAACGTACAAGCGTCAATCCATAAAAACTATAATAATCTATGTCGAATCAAATTTTAGGTCTCCATCATATAACCGCCATTTCGGATAATGCACAGCGCAATCTTGATTTCTACACCGGCATCCTGGGATTGAGACTGGTAAAAAAGACGGTCAATTTTGACGACCCCGGAACGTATCATTTTTATTATGGTGATGAAAAAGGAACACCGGGAACCATACTCACATTTTTTCCCTGGGAGGGCATAGGGAAGGGGTATACTGGTACCGGCATGGCCACGGAGATTGGTTATTCTGTTAGTCCGGGAAGTCTGGCATTCTGGGAAGATCGTTTTAAACAATTCAATGTGCCAACAAAGGAAAAATCGGAAAGGTTCGGCGAAACCCATCTGCCTTTTTCTGATCCGGACGGATTAGCGCTTGCACTTGTTGAATCGAAGCAGACGGATTCAAGAAATGGATGGCAGACAATGGCCATTCATTCAGAAGATACCATCAAAGGATTCAGCCAGGTAACATTAACACTACGCAAAGCTGAAATGACAGCAAAAATTTTAACGGATATCTTTGGATACCAATTATTATCTCAGGAAGCGAACCGATATCGTTTTATCACTGATGCTATTTCCACGG
>DASSGT010000247.1:0-13027 GCA_035693345.1 Puia sp.
GGAAACCGGTTCTGTTTCTTTCCAGCCAGCCTTCGAGTGCATGAGAGCCCGGTAACGACGCCCATTTTTGTGTGATGATCGCATCGATTTTGTCGTCCAGTGATCCCGATACCGGATATACATATCTGCCACCTGGTGCAATGAATGTGCTGGCATCAAACCCGTACATATCGAATGCGGCAGTTACACCTTCATTGTATAAAGTCTGCGCCTGGTCGCCTCCAAAATACCTTTCCCTTGCTTCAGCCTGCATGAAAAATGATTCGGGTCCGGAAATAAATTGCACCGGATCGGTAGCGGCCTGTACAAATGTGGTGGCTGTTTTGTAGGCTGGATTTGTACTCAGGTAACTTCCCTGATCGATACCAACAGGCGCTGTCGTTCCGAAATACGTAACGATGCGCGGATCAAGGTTGCCCCTGAGCCAGCTGATAAACGTGATGCTTGCTTTCAGATTGGAAGGCGTATTCAATGCATAAATATTCTGCGCAAAAAAAGGATTCTGTTTATTGGGCGTAACGGTCCATTGTGTAATAGAGGCATCTTCTGACAAAAATTCCACATTGGCATTATATAATGCTTTGATGCCCGCTTCCGCGTCAGCTGGTTTTGTATTTACCATACGCAGGTACATTTTTAATTTGAGCGTATTGGCAAATGCCATCCATTTAGACATGTCGCCACCGAAAAAATAATCTGCTGCTCCGGGATTGGTTACAGTGGTTGCAGTAAAATCCAGGCTAAGCGCCGAATCCAGTTTAGCCAGTAATGATGTGTAGATATCCTGACCATTATCAAATTTGGGCTGTAGATTCGCAGCGCCCTGCAGCGCATCCGTATAAGGTACCTGATCATACAGATCTACAAGTACCTGATAGCTGTAAACCTTTAATACGGTTGCCATCAGATAGTAGTTCCAGTCACCCGATGCCTTTGCTTTTTGCAGAATCAGTTCCAGATCATTCAGAGCTCCTGTGTATAGCTGGTTATAGTCCGTACTCAGATCTGTACTGGTTACATTATATGAATCGAAGTTTCTATACTGGGAAGAAGAAACATCTTCGGTCGTATATTCTGACCACAACATGCCGATGATCGCGAGCTCACCGCCAATGGCAGAAGCCGCCGATATCTGAGCTGCCGGAAATAATAATTGCGGAGTTGCCTGATCGGTGGACGGATTGTTGGGATCGTGATTAATATCCAGCACTTTTTTACATCCCGTACTTAGGATGACTGCTATTGAAAGGGCCAGTATGATTTTATTCCATTTCATTGAAAACCGGTTGAATGATTAAAATATTTTTTCTGATTAAAAATTTGCTTTTAATGAGAATCCGAATTGCATAGTAGTAGGTCCGGTCGGAGAATATTCTCCAAATTCACTTTGTAAATCATTACCCAGGTTGGAAACCTCCGGATCTATATAAGCATTGCCCTTAGGTAACCAGAGAATGAAATTCCTGCCATAAATAGAGACCATCAGATTATTGGCATGAATGGGATTGGCCCATTTCGCCGGTAATGTATAAGAGATCGTGATATCTCTCATTTTCAGGAAGGATCGGTCTATCAACCGCATCGGGTAGGCGATGGCTTTGTTGTTATTGGTATAAAAATAACTGTCGAACACACTTTCTGCGATCGCGGTTTTGTTTTCCAGGTAAACCGGTTTGCCATCGCCTCCGGTAATCTGGTTCACAGAATTCGGAACTACAAAAGGTTTGCGATCATTATATGTTGTGATTGCTGCATTTCCGGAAAACATAAATATATCAGCAGTGGAACTGTAGAAACTACCACCCTTCCGGTAATCGAGCGAGAAACTCAACTGCCAGTTTTTGTAGGTAAATGAGTTGATCAGTCCCATGGAGAAATCGCGTTGTGAAGTTCCAATGTCCTGTTTTTCCGGGTTCACTACAGGGAAGCCGGTATTTGCATCTGTTACGATTTTTCCATCGGGTGAATAAACCGGCGCGGGACTATAAAATACGCCCACTGGTTTGCCCGGGAATAAGTCATATTCCATTCCCCCAGTCAGCCCGTCTGTCTGGAGCTGGATCTTATTCAGTCCGTTTGAAAGACTTACCACATCACTAAGGTTCTTGGAAAAAGTGTAATTCAGATTCCATGTGAAATCTCTTGTTTGAACAGGAACTGCATTAAATGTTAATTCGACCCCCTTGTTGCGCACCACACCCACATTTTCAATCAGGCCGCTGTATCCGGTAGAGGGTGAAATCGGGACGTTGAATATTTGTCCGTCTGTTTCCTTATTGTATATAGTCGCATCTATACCAATTCTGTTTGCGAAAAACTTAGCTTCCACACCCAATTCCACTTCCTTTGTGATAATCGGCTTTAAACCTGCATTGCCGATATTAGGTGTCGTGGTAAATCCATTGACTCCGTTAATCGGAAAAGTAATCTGTCCATAAGGAATCCCGGTTGTTGGCGGAATGTTACCCTGCTGTATGGTATTGTAAACCTGGTAAGGTTGTGCATCGGCACCGGTTTGACCATAAGCTGCCCGGAATTTCAGCAACGATATTTTGCTTTCTTTCAGATCGAATGTTTGCGATGCCAGCCATGATAAACTTGCACCGGGATAGAAGAAACTATTATTGTCTAAAGGCAATGTGCTTGACCAGTCATTTCGCGCATTCAAGGTTAAGTATACCTGTTCTTTATAGCCTACCGTTGCGGTAGCATATACTCCAATCAGTCTCTTTTCAAATAAGCTGTTCGCACCTGTCGCTGGACTGTTGGAATTTGATAAATTATAGAAGAATGGAATGGTCAGGCCCTGAATTGCCGTTGTCTGATTGGTGCTCTTATTCTGGTAAAAACTGGTACCAACCAATGCATCCAGCGAGAAATTTGAATTCAGTTGCTTCACATATTTCACAATAAAATCTGCATCTATCAGTCCGTTATAATCCGACTGTTGCTGATAGGATCCCAGATCAGCCTGTCTGGCAGCACCAGATGGATTATTTCCGGCGTTCCAGCTGCCCGGAGAAGGTGCATTCACCGCGTTCCATATAGAAGTATTAATATTTGTAAAGTCGCCGCCGATTCTGAATTCAGCAGAAAGATCGGGTGTAAACTTATAGCTCATGTCAATCTTTCCGAAGATCCGGTCAGAGTTTGATTCACTTCCGTTTTGCGTCAGATCATAATATGGATTTTCAGCAAAAGGTGTAAAATAGTTATCTGTATTAAAGAACTGGTTATTGTACAGACTCAAATCGCGGATCTTTATATCGACCGGGATCTGCAGAATATTATTGAATAAATCATTACCCAATCCACCTAAAGAAAATTTGGCCGGGGTTGTCAGATTCCGGTTGATATAGTTCACTGAAAAATTGATGCTGAAATTATCAAATGTGCTATTCACGCGAAAATTGAAATTATTTCTCTGCAGTTTATCGAAGTCACCCGGCAGTATTCCATTGCTGGAAATATTTCCATAGGAGAAATAATAATTTGTTTTCTCGTTACCTCCCGATATCGCCAGCGTATTATTTGCTTCCGTACCAAAATCATAAAAATCACGGATACTATTGTTCTGGAAAGCAAATGGTTTTACAAGTTGGGAATGATTGACGGTTGCACCCCAGGGTGTCATCTTTCCGTCCAGTGCCGGTCCCCAGCTTCCGTTTTGTGTAATGTCTGATACGCCTCCCCAACCCTGCCCGAATTGTTTTTGTTCATCAGGTAATTTGCCAACGATCGACCAGTTGAAGGAACTGGTGAAGCTGACCTGAATTTTCCCGGCTTTCCCTTTTTTTGTGGTGATCAGAATGGCCCCGTTTTTTGCAACTGATCCATAGAGAGAGGATGCTGAAGTTCCTTTCAGAACCGTAATACTTTCGATATCATTCGGATTAATATCAGTCATGCCATTTCCAAAATCCTGCAGGGCAGGTCCATTTCCGCCGGCCCCTCCGGTATTAATACTGAAATCACTCAGAGGAACTCCGTCGATTACGTAAAGTGGCTGGTTATTGCCACCTCCAATCACACCAAATCCACGAAGTACTACTTTGGTTGATCCCCCCGGAGTTCCACTTACGCTTGAAATATCTGCACCCGCAACCTTACCCTGCAATCCATCCAGCATACTCACCGGAGATACACGGTTGATGATTTCCGAATTAAATGTCTGGGTCGCATAGCCGACCCTGGCTTTGCTTTTACTTTGTCCCAGAGCGACGACCACGACTTCATTTAGAGAAGCCTGACCCGGCTGCAGTACCAGATCATTTCCTGTAAGTGTATTCAGATAAAATTCCTTTGTAGAATATGAGGCCGCTGAAACCACCAGCGTTTTTCCTGCCGAAGCTCTTATCTTGAATGAGCCGTCCGCATCTGCTACAGCGGTGGTCTTTGTTCCTTTGACCGCTATGGTTGCAAAGGATACCGGTTCTCCTCTTGGGTTTGTGATTTTGCCCGTTGCCACCTGATCCTGCGCCATGGCAGAAAATGCAACGAAACTTAGAAATGCTACCAGTAAATTTCTCATAAGCAGTCTTTTACATTTTAACCTTTGAATGAACGATGGTCGTTCGCAGAAAAATCAATAAATCAAATTCGAATTGCCTCTGTTTGTTAAGACAGTCTCGTCAGACAAACCGCTGTATTCTCCGAAGGGTGATATTCTTGATCCATTTATTTTTCTTACTAAACCAATATTTTCCGACACTGAACTATATTTTTTTATTCTGAATCTTTCCAACCAAACCAAATTCACTTTCTTCAATTGTTAATTTTTCAGAACAATGGCATCAACCATTAAATATTTTATTTTTTTATGATGAACCTGGCAATTGATTCATCTCCGGTAAAACGCCAGTCGGATCTGCTTACTCCGGAAGGACCGCGTTTTCCATTTCTATCCACTCTTTGAAGTGATAGATCCTCAGCTGGCTTATAAAAACTTTTTCCACCGGCTGAGGTTTCAAAATCAATTCAACCTTATTTATGTCGCAACATCTCAGACTTATAATCGAGCGAATATTTACTATATAATTTTTATTCACCCGGTAGAACTCTCCATGGTCAAGCATTTCGTAGATATCATGCAAGGTTCCCGACACTCTGTTTTTATAACCGCTTCGCAGATCGACCAGGTAACAGGTTTTATTTTCCAGGTATATATAGGCGATGTCCGTTGTTTTGAAAACAACATATTCGTCCCCTCTTTTGAGGATCACCCGTCTGCAATTCCTGCTGACTGTACCTTCCATGAAAAAAAATAAATGACATTATAAAATTATTAACAACCCTTGCAGTGGTATTTTTTGGGGGATTAAATCCCGCCTGTGGGGGGATAAACACTGAATTAAATATTATTGAAGTTCACTTAAAATAAATTTTCATTTTCATACTGGCTGCAATGAAAAATATCTTGTCATCATTTTATACATTTCTTTTCTAACTGTTACAAATGAAACGGTTTATAACCAGTCGATAAATGATTTGCAAACGGCTGATTCATTTTACATGAATAAGAACTGATCGGCTGCCAAACTGATTTATCCGAAATATCCGGGGGATACTTCCAAAATCAGTGTCATCAAACCGGATGGGCTTTTGTAACCAGATAATCCGAACCCGTCATCTATGATTTAACTTACTTCCGAAAAAATTAAATTAGATTCTTCCTTCGGGACTTCAGGATTTAATGCCTTATTTTACAGGGTTACCCCTAAAGCAGAGGCATGAGAAGATTGCGTTTTCGCAGACGAAGAAAAGCCAGCGGTTATTCGGTCCAAAACAAAATAAAACTTGTTCGCGGAGGAAAACCGTATTTTGATCAGATCATTGAAATGATCAATCAGGCGCAAAAGGTCATTCAATTACAGGTATATATATTTGATTACGACGAAACAGGGAAGGCTGTAGCAGAAGCCCTGATGGCGGCTGCCCGGCGACAGGTACAAATATATCTGATGGCAGACGGCTATGCATCCCAAAAGCTTCCGCGGTCATTCATACATGAAGCAGAACAATCCGGAATTCATTTCCGGTTTTTTGAACCACTATTCAAAAGCAGGAATTCTTATTTTGGAAGAAGGATGCATCACAAAGTGATAGTGGTCGACAACCGGTTTGCTCTGGTGGGCGGTGTGAATGTCAGTAATCACTATAACGATTTGCCGGATCAGCCGGGCTGGCTCGATTTTGCTTTGTTTATGGAGGGTGAGGTTGTCATGGAACTCTGTCGTGTTTGTGAAGAAATCTGGAATGGTTATCTCCCTGTCAAACCTGTTCACCTTTGTTCGGGTAAAGGGATTTTCTTTGACTTTCCGTCCAATGAGTTTTGTGAGGTGAGGGTCAGGAGAAACGATTGGATAACAAAGAAAAATCAGGTGTCCAGGAGCTATATTGAAATGTTCAAAACAGCCGAGGACCATATCATCATGATGTCGGGATATTTTTTACCGGGCCCGGTTATTCGGCGGAACATGAAAAGGGCGGCAGCCAGGGGGGTAAAAATAAAGCTGATACTCGCGGGCATATCTGATGTGATGGTCGCCAAGTATGCGGAACGTTATATGTACAATTGGATTTTCCGAAATAATATTGAGCTGTTCGAATACAAACCCTGCGTATTGCATGGCAAAGTAGCGACCTATGATAAAAAATGGGCTACCATCGGTTCCTATAATGTCAATATCATTAGTGCTTATGCGAGTCTGGAATTAAATATGGATGTGAATAATCCGGCATTTGCAGGTATGTTGGATGATACGATGGATAAAATCATACAAAATGATTGTGTGCAGATAACTGAAAAAAATTTCAGTTCGCGCAATGGGATTTTTAATAAGCTATGGGAACTGATTTGTTACTGGTTTGTAAGGATGCTTTTTTATTTGTTCACTATCAATTTTAAACAAAGATCTTAAAAGCATAACGCATAAGGTGTAAAGCCCAACGCATATTTTACTATTCTTTTCCTTTAATTCTTTTCACAAAAAACCTGACAGAACCCCAATTCCAATGGGCAAACCTGCCCCGCTGCACTACCAGGTGGTTAGCATCGGAATCCTGCAGATAATAGTGAAATACAAAATGAGCCCCCGGATCCTGCCAGCCCATCATCTGACCAAAACGCAGATCGTTGAATACAATTCCTTCTGCGGAAGTGTCGGTAGTATAATATCCCTGCGAAAACCGGATGAGTTGGTATAGCTCATGCTGGCCGCGGAATGGGTCCAATAAATAATTCTTTTTCGGAAAAAAGCGTAAGTGGAGTTCCCGATCTTTATCAAACACCGACCGGTAACCGATTTGAAACCCCGAGTCTGTCTCTGCTACATTATACCATAACCAGTTATTAAATGGCGTGGGGGTTGTAAAATACCGGTTATAACGAATGCCCTGTTTTTGTAAAGCAAACCGTACATCGTTTTCTATCCTGTATTTATTGACCAGGCAATAAAAAAAATAGAGGGAGCAAAAAACAAGTCCGAATGTTGCCCATTGCCTGCGTTTTTTGCTGGCAGATTTCAGGATCAATAAAACAAACGCTGCGATTCCCGGCCATATGGAGAAAAATGGATCTGCTACGAATATTACATTGAAGGAAATACGCCGATGGCTGAAAGGTTCGAACCATCCGATTCCATAGGCATTGAAAGAATCCAGAAAAAGATGGCTCGTTATTTCAACACCCATAAATATCAGCCAGGTTTTTATGGGAATATTTTCGACCCGATGCCGGTGCCGGAATAAAAATGCAAGCGCCAGTATAAAAAGGAAACCAAATAAAAATGAATGTGTAAATCCCCGGTGGGCCATCAAATCATCTGGACCATTCAGCCAGAATGACGCAATAAAATCGATATCAGGCAGACTTGCTGCGATCGCACCATATAACATGGCTTTTTTACCAATCCTCTTTCCCAAAAAAAGATCTCCGATACAGGCTCCGATTGCAATATGCGTTAAACTATCCATTTCATACCGGTGTCACTGAAGTAATTCAATCGCATACAAATTTCCGTCGGCGCTGCCAAAATATATGGAACTTCCATAAACTGCAGGTGAAGACACAATGGATCCCAAAGTGTAAAACTCATCCATGACTTTTACACTGGACGCATAAAGGGTTAAATCTTCTTTTGATCCTGCGTAGGAAAAGTCGAGTTCACCTTTAGGATTCAATATTCGTGCGGCGTTTGACTTCCTGTTGTCAGTCGAAAATGTTTGCCAGTTCTTACCACCTGACCTCAGATCCAGAGCATAAAAGTTTCCTGTAAAATCCCCGTAATAAGCCGTTCGCCGGGATATGGCCGGAGAGGAATACAAATATCCCTTCGCCTTCATGCTATATTTTTTCCGGCCTGTTTTTGTATCCAGGGCATATAATAAATAAGAATCCGATGTTCCAAAATATACAGTGCTGTCAATGATTGCCGCGGTTGTAAGTACCCATGAATTGTCAGCCGAAAAACTCCATAGAGAATCTCCTGTTTTTGCTTTCAGGGCATAAAAGAAACCATCCCTCGCACCAAAATATAAAACACCATCAGCAATAGCCGGAGAAGCCTGTATTCCTTCCAATAAATGCATTACCGGCTGATCCCTGGTTTTAAATTTCCAGATCTCTTTCCCGGTTTGCGCATCAACTGCATACATATAAGTGTCCCAACTGCCGAAATAAATGATTCCATCATACAAGGCAGGACTTGTATGGATGATTCCGTTGGTCCCGAATTTCCATTTTAAGGAACCGCTGATGGCATCCAATGCATATAAATTCCCGTCACTGCTGCCAAAATAAACAGTCGGTCCAGTATTAATGCCGGGGCCGTTGACGCCAATTACAGGAGAAGAGAGAAAAAAGTCCCACAGGTCTTCCATGTACATATCTGAGGGCTTCATCGTCCACAATCCTTTGGCGCCAACTTTTTTTTCTCCTCTGGTTTTAAATTTCCATAATTCTTTTCCCGTCACCGCATCCAGCGCATAACAAAATCCATCGTAGCTGGTAAAGTAAATCATGCCATTAAAAACAGCAGCAGTGGATGAGACTGCTCCACCGGTATGAAATTTCCAGCTCTGTGCACCTGAATAGGTTCTGATCGCATACAGATTACTGTCCTCGCTTCCGATATACACAAGACCGTCCTTAATAACCGGGGATGAAAAAATCTTGTTGTTGGTTTTAAATTTCCAACGCACAGAACCTAAATTTCTGCCTGAAGCACTGCGATAAACACCGGTATGTGCTTCATCAGCATGAAATACATCATTCCATGTGGACAGATTGGTACAATGAGCAAATGAAAAACAAGAAATGATCAGGACGGGATATATTTTCTTCATGGTTATTTAAGATCAAAAATCAGGATTGCTTCTCTAAATATGATAATCAGGAAAATTACTTAAGGTTTTAATCAATGCGGTTTTCTTTTTGGCAAATGAAATTGATTGAAAACGCGCAAAACATTGGGTGGTCTTCTGGCGTAAGCAGGGGACATGCTTTTACCCAAAGGGGCATACACCTTATCGAGATCCTGATCGGAGTTGAACAAAACGTAAATATCTTTTCTACCGTCAGAGGCATCCACCCATTCGTTCTGTTTGGTCTCTATATTGGTCTTTTTATTCTGAATGATCAGCAGGAAGGTATCACTCTGGAGATTCGGTAATTTGAATTTGAAACGGCCCTTTGAATCCGTTTGTGTTTCACTCTGAATCGGGCTGATGATTTTCACGACGGCATCTACCGGCACCACCGTATTCCTTTCAGCAGACACAAATCCTGAAATTTCTGTCTTCGGGACCGACTTAAACTGGTTATACAAAGTGATCGAAAATGTGATCACAGCCGCAATAGAGGCAAAAATGACTTTGCCCTTTGAAAAAAAAGCAACTATCGACGCTTTCGTGATCATAACCGGACGTCTAAAATAAGTAAAAATACTGTACGTAAATTCGGCTCATGGAATTAGGAATAAGCAGTTTCGCCGAATTAACACCAGACCCGGTTACAGGTAAAACCATCAGCGGACATCAGAGAATGAAGGACTTAATAGAAGAGATTGAACTGGCTGACCAGATTGGTCTGGATGTATATGCCCTGGGAGAACATCACCGTCCCGACTTTATCGTATCATCTCCTGCCATAGTTCTTGCTGCAGCTGCAGTAAAAACGAGTCACATCAAACTTTCCAGTGCTGTCACTGTATTGAGCTCAGACGACCCGGTCAGGGTGTTTCAGGATTTCTCAACCGTCGACCTGTTGTCCGGGGGGCGTGCAGAAATTATGGCTGGTCGTGGATCGTTTATTGAATCATTCCCTTTGTTTGGTTTTGATTTGAAGGATTATGATGAATTATTTTCTGAAAAACTGGATTTATTGCTCAAATTGAATGAATCAGAAAAAATAAGCTGGCAGGGAAAGCATCGTTCACCCATCCGTAACCTGGGCGTATATCCCCGGCCTTTCCAAAAAAAGTTGCCTGTTTGGATAGCTGTCGGAGGCACTCCGGAATCAGTGATCCGATCGGGCAGACTTGGATTACCCATGGCTTTGGCCATTATCGGTGGTAGTCCGGCTAATTTCCTTCCCCTCGTTGAACTCTACCGGAAGACCTCAACTGCAGCGGGTCACAGTCACCTGCCTTTGGCTGTTCATTCTCACGGATATATTTCAGAAGATTCCCAGCAGGCGGCTGATGAATTCTTTCCCTCTTATGCCTATGTGATGTCTAATATCGGCAGGGAACGGGGCTGGCCGCCTACCACCCGCGCTCAATTTGAGGCAGGAAGATCAAAACAAGGCGCTTTACTGGTTGGTTCTCCGCAGCAGGTAATTGACAAAATCCTCTTCGAAAAAGAGCTGTTCGGACTGGACCGTTTTCTACTTCACGTGAGCGTAGGTACTATGCCTCATGCTCAAATTATGCACTCTATAGAATTATTTGGGACAAAAGTGGCTCCGGCGATCCGCAAAAGCTGATCTTTTCTAAGATTTTGGTTTCATATGTCTGTTCCTGAATTCACTTTACACATTTTTCGAATAAATGAGTAAAATTGATTACCAATTTCTTACATAAAAAAACCCCCATAAATGGGGGTTCATTGAATAGACCGTACGGATCAATAAGGCCAGATTATAGTATACACTTTTCCATTCACGCCAGTAAAAACAAGTTTGAAATAATAAGTTCCGGTACCCGGACATCCAGTCGGATCGCCATTTGAATCCAGTCCGTATGTGATAACTGCTGTACCCTTGTCAATTAAGACCGTATTCTGCCCGCTGACGAGCCTGAAATCACAATCCTGACGAATCACTTTAGGTTGGGTAATTTCGCTGGTAAACGGATTGCCAAAGCGGTCGGTTCCCCATTCAGCAATATTACTGTTGGTACCATCAGAATAAGTTCCGGTAGTTGTAATGACGATTCCATTATCATACGTAAACACTCGCTGTTTTGACACGTTCCAGGTTTTCTGTGCCCCGTTTTTAAAATCAATCACCAGGTTACCTGTAATCGTATGGGTGATTGTTTGAAGGGTTGCGAGATCTTTTAATAAACCACCGCTCACATTCGTAATCGTCGCCGAGCCATTCAGCACAATCGCTTTTCCATCGCGCACACGGGTAATTTTTAAGGCTGTAATAGTCGCCGTTACCGCTGCGCCCGCATTTTTCCAACGCTGGCCTACAGGCATGGAAATGGTAATTGTACCATTCCGCGTTCTGTTCCCCCAGCAATTTGTACCGTCATATACAATAGTAATGACGCGCTGGCCATTTGCAGTATCATATGTTACTGTTGCATCACATATCAAATGATGAACATCGATGAGACCCGAAATACCATTGGTTCCGTTCACATCATTGACCACCGTGTTTCCGGAAGCGCCGGAACTTAAGGACCCGGAAAAATCAGATTGTCCGTTTAATGCAGTATTTGCATCATTATTGATAATATCTGATTCTGTAGATACCTGCTGTTCATCATCTGCCGAGGTACTAACATTACTATCAGTAGTTGTATTAGTAGATGACGTGTCCTTTTTGCAGGAATAGATAGTTATACAGGATAGCATGCAAAAGGCGATGGCTATCCGGCGGAATAGGTTTGATTTCATAATAACGATTATTTTTTTATTGAGACAAGGTATCGCCAAAGAGGTTTAACGGATTCTTAAATTTAATTTGTTAACAAACCGTTATGGCGTTTCAAATGTTCAGGGGAACGTAATAAGGTTGGCAGTTGGCAGTTGGCAGTTGGCAGTTGGCAGTTGGCAGTTGGCAGTTGGTAGTTGGTAGTTGGCAGTTGGCAGTTGACGATTGATGGTTGGCTATTGCGCGTTCGGTGTTATTCGCTGCGCAGACAATAACATCGAGATTTTACTATGGAGATCTTCGGGACGGAAGGGTTTGGGGACGAACTCCATAAAGCCCTTTGATAAAAGATCTGCACGCATATTATCATATACCGCAGCTGTGAAGGCAATCGCCGGCACTGTGGAATTGATCTTTCTGATTTCTCCCAATGCTGTGATGCCATCCATCTCGGGCATTTCAAGATCGATCAGAATTAAATCAAATGTATGCTGGGAGAACAGGTCAACAGCCTGTTTTCCATTATAAGCCTCTCTTACTTCGATACCCCACTTCATCAGGAAGCGGCGGGCAATGGACATATTAATGGCGTTATCTTCTGCAACCATTACTCTCACGCCGGGAAACATCGACAGATGTTTTACTTTGTCTTCATTGATATATTGCTTTCTGTTTTCGTTGATAGCCAGTTTTAATGTAAAATGAAATGTTGATCCCCTGCCTTCTTCACTTTCAAGCTGAAGTTCTCCATGAAAAAGATTTACCAGTTTTTTTGTGATGGCGAGACCCAGACCGGTACCACCATATTTGCGTGTAGTGTTCACATCGGCCTGTGTAAAACTTTCAAAAATTTCCTGTTGCTTATTGGCAGGAATGCCGATTCCGGAATCCTTCACCATAAACTGTATCGTTGCCTTCTGGCTG
>DASSGT010000248.1:0-3637 GCA_035693345.1 Puia sp.
CAATCTGCGGAGCAAAAATATTGTTCTCCGTCCGTTGGATGCGGAATTGCATTCCGGGGGTCCAGTATCAGCATACGACATACAGGATCTACGTACAGAGTCTTCCTGTCTTCAATGCATATCTCAAATATGTGCTTCTCCTTTTTTATGTTTTTGAAAAAGTGATGCCCTTTGGAAGTAAATACGGATTTGTCAGATAAAGCATCCATAAATTCCTCCGAGCACCAATAAGTTCCCGCAGTGGCTCTGGCAGCAATCCTGGAGGTTACATTGATCGCAGATCCGAAATAACTGTTACCCCGCTCCAATACTTTGCCATAATGCAGTCCTCCATGCACCAGCAGAAAATTCTCTTCATTTGACGTGTTCTTCCCGATCATCAGGGCGGTTGCCAGTAGAAAATCCGGAGTAGAAGAGACGATCATGATTTCATCTCCGACGCGTTCGTGGACCCTGCTGTCCCCGACCAGGCAGTTTGCTGCGATTCCCATGTACTTATCAATGATGTCGGCTGCTACAATAGCGCCATGCGTTTCCGTAAGAGCGGTATATCCTGAAAGATCTGCCATCAGGATGGCAATGTTCTTTTCCATAGTGAATACCCATTATTGTTGATGTCAGAAGCGTAAGGTAACACAAGAACAGAGATCACCCTGGCATGGGTGTTGCACTTCATGGGCCGGCCGGTTTGTTATTGCCAGACGGTATCGCTAATATTGCGTTTTTTTGATATATCGGCCAGGGTAGTAAAAATGGGTGTACCTTAAACCTGGCATCCGTCCGATGAAAACGATGGCCCTTGAATTGTAAAACTATGCCAAATTTCTTTCGATTGCATGGCCGGTGTACTGGCGCTTTGTCCGTATTCCACTGCTTTCTTTTATTCCCATTCCTGCTCATATCCTGCAGACGCGACAATTTATATCCAAATGACGGAACCGTTTCGCTGGGAACTCCTTTTTACGCGTCATTACCCAAGGGATATATTTCACTGACCTATGATGATGGACCGGGCCCCGGAACCGCAGATCTGGCGAAATGGCTTCGCAGTGAAAAAATTTGTGCTACTTTTTTTGTTGTCGGTAACTCTGATCCGGGAGGTGGATATATGCATTATCCTGTATTGGACAGTCTCGTGTATTATGGGCAGCGAATCGGCAACCACACGCTCAATCACCGGGATCTGAAGACACTTGCCTGTGAGGACCGGATATATCAGATTAAACAGAATCAGCTGGCCATCGATCCGCTGATACATAATAATCTTTGTTATTTTACTCCTCCCTGGTTCAGCTGGACCTGGCCCATATCAGAATGTATTCTGACCGATCCGGAATTAAAACATATGAGAGGTCCCATCGGTATGACCTTCGATTCAGAAGATTATTTATACAGAGATTATAATACGGCATCGGAGTGCGCAAATAAATTTGTTCACGATTCTGCCAATCTGGCCAATATAAATAAAGGAAAAGGCGGTGTTGTTAAGATGCATGATTTCAATTCCTATGTTGACAAGGATTTTGCGTTGGAAGAAACAAAAATGATCGTGCATCTTCTCAGGTCCAGGGGATATGTGTTTGTTTCACCCACGCTTGAATTTTCACCCCTCAAAATAAGTATCGCCCAGCCCGGTGAATTTTCCGGTGACCAAAAATGGGCGGCCGGATATTTCAAATCGATCCGTCTGGCCGATGTCAATGGCGACGGCATGGCCGATATCATCGGTCGCAATGCGGATGGTGTGCATGTTGCGCTGTCAACAGGACTTGGTTTTGCAAATGAAGAAGTCTGGAGTGATGAGTTTTCAGATATGAAAGGCTGGGGTGCAGCGGAATACCACTCCACCATCCGCTGGGCAGATGTAAACGGGGATCGTAAAGCCGATCTGATCATCAGAGGCCCGGAAGGTATCAGTGTGGCATTGAGCACAGGAAATGGTTTTGAACAATCCACTCTCTGGACAAATTATTTTTCTGATGATTCAAGTCGGCCCTGGAAGAAAGTGGTTGGTTACTCGGGAACCCTTTGTGCAGGGGATGTGAATGGCGACGGTCTGGCAGATATTGTGGTGAGAGGACCCGAAGGAATTTATGTGAGCCTCTCTTCATCTTCTTCATTTATAAAGCCCGCCTTATGGACCAGTGAATTTTCAGATCAGGCCACTATTGCCTGGAAAGAAGCAAAATATAGTTCAACATTTCAATTGGCGGACGTGAATGGAGATGGCAGGGCCGATCTGATCGTTAGAGGTCCCCGCGGGATAATGGTCAGTTTATCCACCGGCAACGGATTTCAACAGGCATCTCTCTGGTCGACCTTATTTTCTGATGGCCACGGATGGGGAAAGGATGAGAGTTTTTATGGAGCGATCCGTCTGGGAGATGTGAATGGAGATGAAATGGCAGACCTCATCGTACGGGCTAAAGACGGAGTGCATGTCTTACTTTCCAATGGCCATGGCTTTCTCGAAGATATGCTTTGGTATCATTCTAATTATGCAGATCACTACCAGAACAACACACTGCAGGTCGCTGATATCAATGGTGACCACCGAAGCGATTTTATTTTACGTTCAAAAGATGGAATAGACGGAGCTGTTGCCCCTTAGCATAACAGAAAAGGTTCAGATTTTTGAGCGGGGAAAATGGATTCGTGAGATTAAATTTTTGTTTCTCTCTGAATATTTGGTAGTTTTCTGATCTGTTTCATCCAGTCCCACCCTTCGTAAATATTCTGTTTTACGGTTTAAAAATTGTAATCATTCATTCAAAACAATACAAAATGAAAAAATTGCCTTTGGTGCTGATCATGGCCCTGCTGTTTGCCTGCAATAATGGTCCCGCGAAAGAAGAACAAAAAGCGGATACGACAACCGCGGTTGCTCCGGCTCCTGCCGAAGTGAAACCTGTTTTTGTTCCTTTCAAAGTAGTTGTTGTGCAGCATAAAATAAAGAATTTCGGAAAAGCGGAAACAGAATATTTTAACCGGGATTCTTTGCGTAACGCGTACGGGATTTCACACTATGTTATTGGCCGGGATGCAAAAGATACCAACACCGTTTTTGTTGTCGATAAAATACAGGACGTGGATAAAGCGAAGTCTTTCTATGCTCTTCCCGGCACAAAAGATGTCATGAAGAAAGCGGGTGTGATGAGTCCTCCCGGATTAACATTTGCAGAATTCGTGACCGGCAACGACAATCCTGTACAATATCTTGACGGGATGGCCATTTCGCATCATGTAAAAGATTTCGGCGTGTGGATGAAGGCTTTTGACGCTGAAGGGGATTCTGTCAGAAGGGCCAATGGATTAATAACAAGAGGTATCGCACGCAATCTCAACGATTCCAACACGATATCCATTCTATTCGAAGTCAGCGATATGGCGAAGGCGAAGGCAAGAGCTTCCAGTCCTGAGCTGAAGAAAATAATGACAGATGCAGGAGTTGATAGTCCACCGACTACCCGGTGGTATAAGCTCATTAAGTAGGCTTAAGGCGTAAGGCGCAAGGCGCAAGGCGTAAGGCTTAAAGCTAAGGCGTAAAGCGTAAGGCCAGTTTTTTAAAAATCAGTTTCTCAGTTGGTATTCTGTTTGAATATGACTTTGAAACTGATTTTTTGCTTTACGCTCACGC
>DASSGT010000249.1:0-8818 GCA_035693345.1 Puia sp.
CCCGGGTATCAGTCAATCATTTTATCTGCAACCGGTTTTGACTACTAACTCGGGCTACTCGCTTTATAAACGACTCATCACGAAACTCGCCGGAGCAGATTATCAAAGCTATGGCTATGGATCTACCGGCGTAAAACACGACACCTATGATGACTCATACGAATATTATTTTCTATTCCCGGATAAAAATACCTACAAAAAATTTTACCTGAATAGCGGCGCCGCCAGAAAGGTCTTCAAGTCCTGGCCGGTTGAATTCGATAAACTAATGACCAAATATTCCGGGTCATTAAATGAGAGCGCACTCATCGAGCTGGTTGAAATAATTAATAAAACGCATTGAAAAATCGCCATTTAAAACGATAAGCAATGGCAATCACGACCGGTATATCGTTGGCCTTTCCATAACTAACAACTGTTAGTTTTTTTCTTGTTTTAGCTGTAAATTGCAGGATGCTTGACCATCAGGTATTATTCGATCAAAAAATTGAACAGGAGATCCGCATCGAACCGAAAGACTGGATGCCGGATGATTACCGTAAAATGCTGATCCGTCAGATGTCCCAGCATGCACATAGCGAAATAGTCGGCATGCTGCCCGAAGGAAACTGGATCACGCGTGCACCTTCCCTGCGCAGAAAAGCGACCCTGATTGCGAAAGTGCAGGATGAAGCAGGACACGGATTGTATCTCTATTCAGCAACCGAAACACTCGGTATCACGCGTGAAGAAACAATAGAACAACTGCACGCCGGAAAAGCAAAATATTCTTCCATTTTTAATTATCCGACTTTGACCTGGGCTGATATCGGCGCGATCGGTTGGCTGGTTGATGGAGCGGCTATTATGAATCAGGTTCCATTGTGCAGAGCATCGTATGGTCCTTACGCGCGGGCCATGATCCGGATTTGTAAAGAAGAAAGTTTTCACCAGCGGCAGGGTTTTGAAATTCTGCTCAACTTAAGTCGTGGCAGCGAGGCGCAGAAACAGATGTGCCAGGATGCCATCAACCGGTGGTGGTGGCCATCATTAATGATGTTCGGGCCGAATGATGACGCGTCCCCGAATTCTCAGCGAAGTATGCAATGGAAAATTAAGCGGTTTACCAACGACGAGCTCAGACAAAAATTTGTAGATGTATGCGTAGAACAGGTAAAGACACTGGAGATGCAGCTACCGGATCCTCAAATAAAGTGGAATGAGGAAACCGAACATTATGATTTCGGGGAGATCAACTGGGAAGAATTTTATGAAGTATTGAAAGGTAACGGTCCCTGCAATAAAGAAAGACTGGATGCCCGCAGGAAAGCACATGAAAATGGCGCCTGGGTTCGCGAAGCAGCCGCTGCGCACGCATTAAAAAAAGAAAATTCATTTAATAACGTCATGCATGGAATCCAAACCGCATAGCGAAAACTGGCCGCTCTGGGAAGTCTTCATACGTGCCCGCCAGGGGCTCGATCATAAACACGCCGGCAGTCTGTATGCAGCAGATGTACAGATGGCAATAGAGAATGCCCGGGATGTATATACACGTCGCAACGAAGGTATCAGCATCTGGGTGGTAGAGAGTAAAAATATACATGCATCCAACCCGGAAGATGCGGAGGAATTTTTCGACCCGGCCAACGATAAGGTATATCGCCATCCCAGTTTCTATCATCTCCCAGACCAGGTGAAAAATATATAAGTGATGGATCTTCATTCAAATTATATTATCCACCTGGCAGATAATGCATTGATTCTTGGTCACCGGAACAGTGAATGGACAGGACACGGACCCATACTTGAGCAGGATATCGCACTGTCCAACATCGCATTGGATCTGATCGGTCAGGCAAGGAATTTTTACCAGCTGGCTGCTTCCCGGATCAATGAGTTGGAACCCGGAGAAATTATTACGGAAGATGACCTCGCTTATCTCCGAGACGGAAACGAATTCAGAAATTTTATACTAGTTGAACAACCGAATGGAGATTGGGCTAAAACCATTCTTCGCCAATTTTATTTCAGCAGCTTTCAACTGATGCAATTCCGGGAACTATTGAAAAGTCAAAACGTTGAATTGGCTGCCATCAGTGAAAAGTCCATTAAAGAAACCCGCTATCATGTAAAATGGAGCAGCGAATGGGTGATCAGACTGGGTGATGGTACTTCTGAAAGCCATTTACGTATGCTCAATGCGCAGCAGGACTTATATCCCTATATTGACGAATTATTTATACCATCCGATTTTGACTACGAAGCCGAATCCTCCGGAGCCGGGATTTTGCCTGAGAAATTGAAAGACGAATGGTTTCAACGAATAAATAGCACCTTTGAAACGGCAACATTGCCAATGATTTCGGAAGAAAAAAAGGCGATGCACATTTTGTCGGGTAAAAATGGTGTTCATTCGGAACATCTTGGATTTTTACTTGCTGAAATGCAGTTTCTTCAAAGAGCTTACCCAGGCTGCGCCTGGTAACAGGCAAGTATGGAAGAATGGAAGTATGGAAGTGAATAATATGAACAGAGAACAGATTATAGAAATTCTATCAGAGGTAAAGGATCCGGAAATTCCGGTGCTCACGATTTCCGATTTGGGTATTTTACGGGCAGTCGAATATGCAGATGATCTCATCCAAATTCAAATTACACCAACGTATAGCGGTTGTCCCGCCATGGAAATCATACAGGAAGATATCCGTGCAGAGCTGGCAAAGCACGGGCTGAATAATGTTGAGATAAAACAGGTATTATCTCCGGCCTGGACGAGTGACTGGATGAGCGAAACGGGGAAATTAAAGCTGGAAGCCTATGGAATTGCGGCACCGGCGACCCACGCCTGTTTTCTGAGCGGAGAGGATAGACCGAAATCCTGTCCTCTCTGTCATTCTGAAAATATTGAAATGATCAGCCGGTTTGGGTCAACATCCTGCAAAGCTTTATATCGGTGCCTGGATTGCCGCGAACCCTTCGATTATTTTAAATGTCACTAAAATAGTATTCATATGCCCGATGTCCTTTTTGAGATCAGGGACCAGGTGGCCCATCTCACACTAAACAGACCGGAAAAATTAAATGCTTTCAACCGCAGTATGGCTTTGGAGCTGCAGGATCAGTTACTCGCCTGTGATGAAGATGATTCTGTTCGGGCTGTGCTGCTGACCGGTAACGGACGTGCATTTTGCTCGGGACAGGATTTGTCGGAATTTCCGGCAGACCGCCTACCGGATTTTGAAAAAGTAATAGATGAATATTATAACCCGGCTATCCGGTTATTAAAAACCATTCGGAAACCTGTTCTGTGTGCCGTAAATGGTATTGCCGCCGGGGCGGGCGCCAATCTGGCTCTGGCCTGTGACATTGTGGTGGCGGTCTCCTCCGCAAGTTTTGTTCAGGCATTTTCAAAAATCGGGTTGATACCGGATTGTGCGGGAACGTTTTTTCTGCCACGGCTGGTGGGATTGCAAAAAGCAACGGCTTTGATGATGCTGGGAGATAAAATTTCTGCATCGGAAGCAGAAAGAATCGGGATGATCTATGCCTGGTATGAAGAAGCTGATTTTGAAGAAAATACAAATCGGCTGGCGGCTACATTGGCAAAACTGCCTACTGCTGCGCTTATCTTGACAAGAAAAGCTTTATTGGAGTCTTCGACAAATAATCTGGAGGAACAGCTGGAACTGGAAAAAAAATTCCAGCAGAAAGCGGGACACACCCGGGATTTCATGGAGGGTGTTTCAGCATTTTTGCAAAAACGGGTTCCTCTTTTTACAGGTAAATAAATTTCTGCCTCTCTATTTAAAATTTACTGATCCTTTAATTTCTGAATCGATGGGGTTCATTGGCCTGACAGGCGTTTTTACGGCTTTCATTTCCTTCTCCAGGTTAACATATTCCGACTGCAATTCCAGAATCTGTGCATGATTATAAACGATCTCCTTCCTGAGTTCTGAAATCTTGAATTGCTTTTTCTGCAACTGACGGCTCCTCAGCAAATACCCGGTCAATAAAGAGCCCCCAACCAAAAATATAAGGCTGAGTACATTCAGGGTAAATTCGACGTTAAGCATAAAGTAGTTTTATAGGGTTTATTTGATTATTTCATCGATATGGCAAAGTTTTCCGTCCTGATTCATACCTTCTATCACAACACGGAATTTATTACTGATATCGTTGTTAAAAAATACAAAGCTCATTTTACGGTTTGAATGATCCAGGCGCATTTTCGGGTTCCAGTATAGAGTGGAGCGATAGTCTGTTGGCCGAAAATCTTCAATCTTATTTTCATAGCGCTGATGATAAAATTCCCTGGCCGGCGTATATCCTTTGACGATCGCAAACCCGGTTTTATTTTCCATAATATTTTCCTGATCCAGGGCCTGGCGACTTGTGATGGCCAATGTTGGCAGTGCTTTCTGATTTGATTTCGGAAGAAATTTTATAAACAACACTTCTTTCATATTCACCGATTTCAGATCATCCATTGCTACCGGTGTACCATCGAGCGTAATATTTACATTGGCGCGAAGTGCAAAACTGTTTACCCGATAAGAAGCGAGCCTTGCGTCACCCGCAGGCATATTATCCTTAATGCTGGCTGGGAACCGAAGATCCACAAACATGGTGTTCAGATAATGCGCGGCATTTTCTGAATTTTTTCCCAATGAATCTCTAATCGGTGTAATGGCATAACCCATCGCGGGTGCGGCAACGGAATTATCGTGGATCTCTATCAAATTGCCATTCATTTCTTTCTCAAGAATAACATCCGGCACCTTAACCCACGCAAATGAAGGTTCGTCAGCTTTTGCAGGTGAAAGCGCAGGCAACAATCCTGAATAAAGACTGATCTGTGAATTATTATTCAGCTTCGATGCGTGATTGAATTTATAAACAACCTGCACGGAGTCGTAGAAAAATAAACCGTTCTTGCCGAAATTCCCATCCCCGTCTATCGGAAGCTTATATACATTTTTCTTTCTGTCCTTTGAAATCATCAAAAGCGCCATGGAATCCTGCGCATCCAGGTCTGTTCCATTCTTTATTTCTCCCCTGATAGAAAGAAAACCGGCATCCCTCGGAAATTTTAATTCCGGAAATTTTCCGCTCACGACTGTTTCCCAGCTAAACCTTCGCCATCCATGCGTCAGGAGCAGAAGATCGAGATGTTCGTTCGCATTTACTGAATTAGACAGAAACGAAGCGGCGCCAGGAATAGTTCCCTTTAAGTCGCCTGCTATCAGCAAATCTGAATAAATATTATTGCTGCTGTCATAACCAAGCCCCGCATCTGTTACGGAAATGGACAGATTGGTGACGAGACTGTCAGGGATGGTAATAGAAATTTCATTCCGTGCCCTTTTATTCAGATTCACAACTTCCTTCTTCATCTGAATTTTCGAATAGGCTTTCTGGTTATTTATGAATACAACCCTTTCGGCCAGCGGAGATAAATCGCCATCAAATGCAGTCAGTTGTAAAACTCCGCACGGGAAACCGGTTGTAGTAATATTTCCCTCCGCAAGATTATTCTCCAGCATCAGACTGTTTCTATATACTACTTTCTGATTGACTGTACCCACAACAATGATTTTTTTCAGGTTACTGGCATCGGCAGATTTTTCCAGTTTATAATGAATCTGATCATTATGGTATGGATCGGCATGCAATACCAGGCCATTTACCTTTGCATCCGGAATCGGTGCTGTATGAATTTCGCCATTATTGTCAGCCCATGAAGCGGTATAATGGTCACCGGCAACAGGTTTAAAAACAATATAACCCATCCCCTTATATTTCGTAGAGAATGAGTCGACAACTATATTGGCGGAGTTTTTTATTACACCCTGTAGCGTGACCGGTCTGTAATGCTGATTGAGGGCTTCAAATGCCAGAATCGAAGATACCCCATTGATGAGGTCGCCTCCTTCCGGAAAAAAGTTAATTGAGGTTTGATTTTTCTCAGCTACCGGACCAGTGCCTTCTATGGGCATCAGCACCGGGATATCTTTGTTCTAAAGGAATGCGTTATCAAAATTCAGCATCCACTGCGTATATGCTTTTACGTGAATGACCCCGTTTTTCACCCAGGCCGGAATTTTAAAATAAGAGCTGGCCCCTCCTTCCATGATTGGAGAAACACTGTGCAACAGTAACCTGCCATCAACATCCGTCCAGTCAAAATAGAGATTTTTACTAACTCCCGAAGGCCTGTTTTCGCTTAACAGATAAGCTTTCATCCAGATGGTCTCACCCGGAAGGTATGTGTCCTTGTCAAAATGAATATGGAGTTTCTCCTGCGGAAATTTACTGTTGTAAACGCTTAGTGCGGAGTCGGGTGACTGGCCAAACAGGCTTGTTCCAAACAAGCATGCAGCACAGATTAAGAGGGTGAATCGGATCATTTCAAGGGTATTGGATTATTACTACTTACTAAAACATTCAGAAAACTCAAAAAGGGGCAGTTAAAAACCTACCCCCAATTGCTTGATTTATCGATTTAAATTATCCATTAATAACATTACTATGTGTCAGGTAATTTGTAGTCGGATGATAAATAAACAAACAACTACCGTTCTTAATCGTTTTGATGATCTTGGGACTCATCACATTCGGCATAGCGGCACAACCCAGGCTTCTTCCCATCTCACCATTATCTTTCAAATATTCCGGTGTGATATAATCAGAACCATGTAATACAATATGTCTTTTTGCAGCCAGGTCATTATATCCTTTTTCAAGACCCAGTACTTTTAATGAAAGACCATTTCTTCCGACATACGTTTTTGAAGTAACAAAAAAACCAAGACTGCTTTTAAAGGAATTTGCCCTGTTGGAAAATGTAGTGGCATATTCAATACCGGAGTTCATACCGTGGGATACATAGGTATTGAATAACAATTTTTTATGGGAAACATCTATTACATACAAACGCTTGTTGCTGGATGATTGTGTAAAATCACAAACAGTCAGCACGGATGATTTTTTCAACATACCCTGTTTCATGAGGTTATGATAGCCTCTCCACGCGTATTCAAAAGCTTTTTGATTCAATCCCGATTTAGCAAGGTTCATTGAATCATACAGAGAAAGTGCCTGTTGGATAACCATTTTCACTTCAAAAGCTTTTTTTGCTTCGGCGCTTGTATTCAAATCGAATTTTTTATCAACTGTAATCAGTTTTTCTGCTGCAGCTGTATTAATCTCCGGACTTGTATACTTGAAAGTTTTGAAATTATTATTTGTTAAAACAGGAATATGATAAGTTGCTGCTACAACAGCTGTGCTGGTAGAGACGTCAATTTTTTTATGATTGCTGGAAATCAGAACCGGTGATGTAATAACCAGAAGCGATACACTGCTGGTTGATACGAGTTTAGAAAGTGTTTTCATGACGAATGGATTTAATTTGTTTCAAAAGGTTCGAGTCGGATCAATCTGGATTTTCACCAGGGGCTTCTTATCAGTACCACACGGGAGCAAAAAATTAAATCCTTGGTCGTTCCAAGCGGGTTATGATAGGGGAGTCCAGGATTATAAACGACAGTATCCGCGGGGATATTGCAATTATATAAGACCTTCATAACCATTTAGACCGGGATCTTTTTTAACGCTCCAGTATTGTAAAGAACTAGACCTATTAATTCAAGCTTGGTACCAATTCATTAAAACAAAAACCAGGATATTGGATTTCCCCCCTCAATCTATTAACAATGAACAGCTTAGGCAAGAGGTATTTATCCAGACATGTGCATATCGGTTGGGCATTTATCCGCCGATTATTCCACCGCCTGGAAAAATTTTCCAAAATCAGGAATGATCAGTGATAACTTTTGTCGGAATTCTTTTTGAAACCACCGTGCTCGATTCCGGATGTCAGCGCGTCAAGCTTTTCTCCGATAACCCTGAGCTCCCGCAGTATTAACCAAAAAGCATCAGGACTACCTTCTCTGGCAACCCCCGCATGAATAGGTTCCTGGACGATAAAAGATGTAACTGGCACCTTCGCCAAATTGGTAGAGGTAACCGGATTTGATTCAGACAGTTTTTCCATGTCTGTATGAAGAAGATCTTCGACGCTTATTTTGAAAAATTCACCCAGTTTCATTAATTCTGTCAGACTGGGTTCGCTTTTCTGGTTCTCCCAATTACCGATGGTATTTGCCCGTTTTCTGAATAATATGGCAATTTCATCCTGATTGTGACTCCCTTTCTTTCGCAAATACCGCAGGTTTTTAGAAAATATGCTCATAGTCTCATTTTATATCAATTTACTTGATATTTTATCAAATGTATTGCTTTTTTGAATAAAATATCACGAATATGTATGATTAAAGTCAAATTATTGTATAAAAGGGGGCTTGACCGCAGCCCCCATAACATCCGAACACATACATTTCTTCCTACTTAAAAGGGTGGCAGAAGATTCATAAAGGCTTGCATGAAATGAGCCATTTTAAAGCCCAAAACACCGCCGAAACCGACTTTATAGGGGCAAATGGAGCCATTCCCTTGATTGATTCCTGTATTTCCTCTTAAAATTGATAGGCTATGCCGACGGCCGGGTATTGCAAAACAACTTCATACCGCCAATCGGCCCTTATGAATAATTTTGAAATTGCCCTCACCTGAACCCCGACTCCGGCTACCAGGGAAAGTCCAAATTCGTGGTCACTGGCAGGTATGCTGTAATTTTGGGTATTTCTCGACCGGCTGGTATATGCAGGGGATATACCTGCATAAAAATAAGGTTGCACGCGGCTGGTTGTAAAATTGTACTGGAATGTAACGGGCACACTGATTATATGATAATGTGTCAGCATATCATACA
>DASSGT010000250.1:0-4928 GCA_035693345.1 Puia sp.
CTCATTTCTTCAGGAAGATATGTACCATCTGATCAATACCCTCCGGTGGAAAAACTGATACAGAATCCTTTCTGATATACTAACTTAGCCTGAATTTCAATCCGATCATTTGATAGCAATCGACAATATACTGGTAAGTGACGAAGTAGTTTCTGAACAATTTGTTTGTGACCTCAATAAGTGCAAGGGCGGGTGCTGTGAAGACGGCGACTCCGGAGCACCTCTCTCGAATGAGGAACTTGAATACCTGCGTGATATTATTGATGTGATAAAGCCTTATCTCACACCCGAAGGGATCAAAGTACTTGAAAAAGAGGGGCTTTATAAATATGATCAGGAATTTGGCTGGGTGACACCAACCATCCAGGGCAAGATGTGCGCTTACGGATTCCGGGATAAGTCCGGTATAATAAAATGCGGGATTGAACAGGCCTATCTAGATAAGAAAATTTCATTTAAAAAGCCACTTAGCTGTCATTTGTTTCCGATAAAAATCACAAGGAGTAAAAGGCAGAACCAGGAATATGTCAATTATGAACCCCGAGAGGACCTTTGCCAGGCAGCCTGTAAATTGGGAAAGCATTTGAAAGTTCCGGTATATGAATTTCTGAAGGAGGCTCTGATCAGAAAATACGGCTCCGAATTTTATTCTACCCTTGAAGCGACCGCGCTCTATAAAAAAAATGGTAAAGCCTAGGCCGTCTATGAAAATTCTACCCGCTGTTATTTTCTTCCTGGTTATATTATTTTCCTGTCAGACATCATTTTCTCAGGACAGTTCAGCGCAAATCCGATCAATACCGGCGACACAAATGCAGGACACTACGATTGCTCTTGAACCATCCTTCAAAATCAAAAACGTATACGCCCGGAAGGATCGTTATGATGCAATCAGTGATTCAATCAAGGCTTCATTGGTATGGAGCGCCAAGATGCACGACACGGTTATCCTGTTAAATACCAATTTCGTGGTTGAGAATGTATATGCAGAAAAGGATTCTTTGGATGCGCTTGCCGAACAAATCACCGCGAAAAGGAATGCGTTCAGGGACTCCCTGAATGCTATCGGAACGGCTCTGATGCGTGCTGCGGATATGCAGGATACGACCATTGCGTTGGATCCTTCTTTCGTAATTCGCGAATTTTATGCGAAAAAAGATTCATTGCAGGTAATCAGGGATTCTCTCAGAGCCCTGCTGGTACAGGCTTCCCAAATGCAGGATACAGTTATTGAATTTGATCCTTCTTTTGTGGTCAGCGATAAATATCTAAATAAAGATAAGGCCGATGCAATGATTGATTCCGTAAGGGCTGCACTTGCCGATGCCGCCCAAATGCGTGATACAGTCATTGCCCTGGAACGCTCCTTTGTCGTCCGTTACGCCTATGCGGCAGTGGATCGGGCAGATGCCATACGGGATTCAATTGCCCGTCCGACCATCATGCAGGATACGGTCATCGCATTAGATCCGCGTTACATTGTGCGGGATCTTTATCCCCTGAAGGATTCGCTGGACATGATAAAGGATTCTTTGCATGCGGTCAATATTGCTTTAACTGCGATCGCAGATTCTGTTAATGCAGACTCTGTTCGGCGGCATTGGGCAGGATGGAAGAAATATGAAGTGCAACCCAGCCACTCCTATACCCTGAATTCCCAAAAATTACTAAAAGCAAAAAGCAAGGCTGCGCTACAATATAATATTGCTGATTTTTATTTATACCTGAATGGAGAACTCGTCCGGTCACCCAAATCAGAAATGGGATTTTTTGCGGCGGGTTGTCTTGCTTTTATTTCAGATGATACATTATTGTTAAACAGCGGTCTTGGTTTTAAGGTGGGCGTGGGCGTTGGTATAAAAATATATCAGGGGAAATTTACAAGTTTGCTCCATGCCAATACAGGCAACCAACAGGTATTTAAATATTCGGAAGATGATGATGTATATAAGAAAAGTCTCACGGTGGAGCCTGTGAGCCAGTCATTAAAATTACGCAGTGATCCGGCTTATGGCGGTGATGTGATCATCGGAGAATACCAGGCTACCTATAAGAAATTTTACCAGAAAATGGATGATGGCGATAATGATGAGAAAAAATATAATGTCAGGATCATTTTCAGGTGCCGTGTAAGCGGGGGCATTAATAACCACCCCAGATAATTTATTATCTTCAATCTATGACCAACAGGGATCAGGCATCAACTTTTTTAGACAAGAGCGGTGTTAAGGCATCCGACCTGGACCATCGCCGGAAAATCAATTACAATATTGGCAAATACGATTCGGTTGTTCCTTTGGGGAAACAGCAATTCGACAAAATCAATCTCGCAAGAGAAAGAGCGAAAAATATCAAATGGAGATCCCTGGAGTCACTTGATCAGCAATTGGAACGTTTTGAACAGGCTTTTACCCAGCGCGGCGGAAAAGTTATTTGGGCAGAGGATAGTGCCGACGCCCTGCGCGAGATACTGGCCATTTGTAAAGCGAAACAATGCAGAGCTGTCGTGAAAAGCAAGAGCATGGTGACGGAGGAAATACACCTGAATAAATTTCTTGAGGAAAACAATATTGAAAGCCTGGAAACTGATTTGGGAGAATATATTCAGCAGCTTGATAATGAACCACCTTATCATATTGTAACTCCGGCGATGCATAAAAGCAAGGAAGACATTGCAAAGCTTTTCCATGAAAAATTAAATACCGCTCCGAATCTGTCCCCGGCAGAGCTTACTTTGATCGCCCGCCAGAAAATGCGGTCAAAATATCTCCAGGCAGAGATTGGTATTACAGGAGCAAATTTTATTATCGCAGACACCGGGAGTATTGCGATAACAGAAAATGAAGGCAACGGCAGACTTTGCGCGTCTTTTCCTAAAACGCATATAGTGATTACGGGTATTGAGAAAGTAATCCCTTCCATAACGGATCTCGCGTTGTTCTGGCCGCTGCTCGCTACATTCGGAACGGGTCAGCGCGTGACCAGTTATAATTCAATTATTTCCGGACCGAGACAGGCGGGAGAAAATGACGGACCAGATGAGATGTATGTTATTCTCCTTGACAATGGACGTGCGAATATGCTATCCAATACAAAATTGAGAGAGAGTCTGTACTGTATTCGATGCGGGGCCTGTTTAAATGCCTGCCCCGTTTATAAAAATATCGGAGGCCATACTTATGGCACAACTTATAGCGGCCCGATCGGAGCCGTAATTACTCCCCATTTAAAAGGACTAAACGACTGGAAGCATTTGAGTTATGCTTCCTCACTATGCGGCAATTGCACAGAAGTATGCGCCGTGAAAATTAATTTGCACGAAATATTATTGGAAAACAGGTATGAGGCCGTTCAGCAGGGGGCAGCCGGATGGATGGAAAAACTGGCGTGGAAGGGTTGGAAGAAAGCCAGCCTGCAAAGGAAATGGATGAATATGGGCAATTCCAAAATAAAAAACTGGTTCATCAATCGCGTTTTTCGTGGATGGAACAGACATAGAGCTGATCTGTATTTCCCGGAAAAAAGCTTTAACCAGCGATGGGTAGAAAAGCATAAATCCTAAACATGCTTTTTTATAGTGTTCATAAGAGTCCCCGGCTGGATTATGTTCTTGAGCTGGTCAGCAATGAAATATTCAATGAACCATTTATTCAGACCAGTGATCGATCTGCTTATCTGTCATATACAGGAGCCAGGCTGAATTATTCACCGGAGAGGATATCGGAAAACGAATTTTATTTATTGCCCCATAAACTTCTTTTTGAGACGGATATTTCAGAGCAGCCAATTGACCGGTTTGATATTTTTGGACGCCCTGCCTTTTTCCGGACCGATGGGGATTTCCCTTTTGATATTTTTGCTGCAATTTTTTTTCTTGTCAGCCGATACGAAGAATATCTTTTATTTAAGCCTGATAAATATGGCCGTTTTCCCCATCAGGCATCCCTCGCTTTCAGGGAAAACTTTCTGGATTTTCCTCTCATTAACTATTGGCTGGATGATTTTAAAAAAGTGTTAGGTCATATGTTTCCGGAGTTGATATTCCGTATGAAGGATTTTAAATTCATCCCAAGCTATGATGTTGATATAGCCTATTCTTATAAACTGAAAGGGTTCAGGCGCAATCTGGGTGGCTTTTACAGGTCGCTGATGAAGGGGCAATGGAATTATTTGCTGGATCGTTGGGATGTTTTATTTAACAAGAAAAAGGACCCTTTCGACTCTTACGAGTGGCTTGATTCCCTGCATCTTTACTGTCGAACACGGGCTTATTATTTTTTCCTGATGGCGAGAAAACAGAACGGCGTCGACAAAAATATCTCCCCGGAAAGGCCTGAAATGAAATCGCTTATTGCGTATCATGCGGGGGGGTATACTGTAGGGATTCATCCTTCCTGGCAAAGCGGTGATGAAGAATCTGTATTGATGACAGAGATTGAAGAACTGGCGAACATCACTGGCTCTCCGATAAAATACAGCCGGCAACATTATATACGCATGCGTTTACCTCAAACATACCGCAGACTGATCAAAGCAGGTATTGATAAAGATTTTTCGATGGGTTATGGTGCAGCCAATGGATTTCGGGCTTCTATTGCCTCGTCTTTTTATTGGTACGACCTGCAGGCGGAACAAAAAACCGGGTTGATGTTATTCCCCTTTTGCTTTATGGACTCGACATCTTATTATGAAAACCAACTCACTCCGGGATCTGCGTTTTCAGAATTGATGGACTATTATAGGAAAATCAAACAGATAAATGGTCTTATGGTAACCATCTGGCATAATCAATTTTTCGGAAGCGATCCCATGTTTGCCGGATGGAAAGAAGTGTATGAGATTTTCCTGAAAGATCATATTTTCTGGGATATGTAATTCATATGTTAACAATGTGATAAACGTGGAATTGTGTACATGTGATAATAAGA
>DASSGT010000251.1:0-2619 GCA_035693345.1 Puia sp.
TGATGGACGATTTAAACTTTTCGAACAAGGGAAGCAATACCTGATCCACGATCAGGAATTTATCCCCGGCTTCATGAATGATATAACTCAGGTCCTCCGCGCTGAACCTGAGGTTGAGTGGGTGAATGATTGCACCCATACAAGGAATTGCAAAATAGGTTTCGAGATGTTGATAGTGATTCCAGCAAAGTGTAGCGACCCGATCTCCTTCACGAACACCCAGTTTGCGAAGTGCAGTCGCCAGTTTCTTTACCCGGACAGCAAAATCCCTGTAGGTATACCGATGCGTGCTTTTGTCCGGCAGACAACTCACGATTTCCTTTTTAAAATAAAAAGTCTCCGCCCGCCGTAAAATAGCCGGAACTGTGAGCTGAAAATCCATCATTAAACCCTTCATAGAAGATTGCAGATGTTTAGAAATGCGGATAAAAGATAGGGAAAAACCTCTTTAATAAATCACACTCCTACCAACCCGTACTTCTCCAGCACATCCTGCGGTACACCCTCCCACTTTCCTGGAGAGTTTCCTTTGTAGCCAAGATCTTCGATGCCCATTTTGCTGGTGAAGAAACCAATGGCCGTTAGGTCACGCATTTTATTAAAGAATCCCACTCCGGGTTGCATAGCGGGCTTAGCCTTTGCGGGGTATGCGATTTCATTGAGGATTTCTGTTTGCTGTTGCGTAGTGCAATCTTTAAATCCATTATTATAACGGTTCATGCATTGAAGGTTCAGCCAGTGTAAACCACCTCTCATGGGTAACTGGTGTTCCGGCTCATCCTTTACGATGAATTCAATAAATGCCGGCACATCGGCATCCGACGCAGATCCACTATACGCATCTTTTGGAATGATCAGATCGGCCAGCACTGCAATGGTTGCCATTTCTACAGGATCAAAAAACTTTTCGGTTTGTATTTTTTTGTCACGGATGATTTCAAAGTCCTGTCTCCCGGTTTTATCAACGACGGTTTCTTTCGCGACGATTGTATTCTTTGTATCTGTTTTACACGCAGCAAGCAAGGCAGATGCCGATAAGGTTCCGATACCCAGTGTTTTTAAAGATTCCCTTCTGTTCATAAAAAGGATTAAAGATTAAACATTCTGTTTTTTGCGCTGTTCAATAATGTATTCCGCCGTACGCATGGATAAAGCGAGAATCGTCCATGTAGGATTTTTTTCGGATTGTTGTGTAAATACCGATCCGTCGGTAACAAAGAGATTTTTACAATCATGTGCCTGGCCCCATTTGTTAAGCGGAGCTTTTTTTGAATCATTGCCCATGCGTATCGTGCCCACTTCATGTATTCCCTTGCCTGGTTTATCCAGTCCGTAGTTAGTTTCCGGACCGGCGGGAGGAACCAATGAGATGGCACCCATAGCTTTTACAATCGCCTGGCCCGTTTCCACCATATGACGTGCCTGATAGATTTCATCCGAATTCCATTTATATCTGAATTTCAAAACAGGAATTCCGTATTTGTCAACAACCGCCGGATCGATCTCACAGTAATTATCTTCCCTCGCCGTCGACACGCCATGACAGCCCACCCCCGCCATGGTTCCATAAAAACGGCGATAATCATTTTTCAGTGACGCCCCATACCCTCCCCCGTCCTTCATCCTGCCATCAGCCCCCGGCAGATATCCATTCAGGTAGGGAACAATCGCGCCTTCGAATCCAAAATAACCGCCATAGCCCGGCATCCACATGCCGCCAAATATTTCGAGATGATATCCTCTGGGGAAATCAAGTTTTTTATTGTCGAGCCACCAGGGCGCATACAAATGAAGACTGCCCACACCGTCTTCATTAAAACGTTTTCTATCCATGAGCTGCGGAAGTATGCCAACGCCGCCACCCTGCGTTGAATCATGCAGATATTTACCCACTGCATTGCTGCTGTTGGCGAGACCGTTTGGATGGCGGACAGATTTTGAATTCAACAGAATCCTCGCAGACTCGCATGTACTGGCTGCGAGAATAACCGTTTTTGCGCTGACCTGGTATTCCTGCAGATCCAATCTTCCCACATAAGAAACTCCATTGGCGAGCCCCTTGTCGTCTGTTAATATTTCGCGAACAATGGCATCGGTGATCACTGTCAGATTTCCTGTTTTGATAGCGGGTATTACGAGACAGGAGGATGCAGAAAAGTCTCCATAAATTTTGCAACTGCGATTGCATTGTCCGCAAAAGAAACAAGCCTTCCTGTCAGAATTTCCCGGGAGCGCTTCTGTGAGAACAGAACCACGTCCGGCAATCACTTTAATACCCAGTCCGGTGGCTGCTTTTTTTACAAACAACTCGTTGAGACGCGGTTTGGGCGGCGGAAGAAATATGCCGTCGGGATCATTCTCCAGACCTTCCATCGAACCATACACTCCGATGAGCCGATCCACTTTATCGTAGTAAGGTTTTATTTCGTTGTATTCGATGGGCCAGTCGTCACCCACACCATAACTGGTTCTGCATTTAAAATCTTTGGGACCCATGCGCAATGAAATTCGTGCCCAGTGATTGGTTCTCCCACCCAGCATGCGGGAACGGAACCACTGAAATTCAGATCCGTCTTTTTGGGTATACGGTTCTCCTTCGATTTTCCAGCCTCCGTAAGC
>DASSGT010000252.1:0-5473 GCA_035693345.1 Puia sp.
AAAACTTTGCAATATGCGTCGCGGGCAATAAATTGTTTCTCTTTCTCAAATACGATTTCATTGTGTTTCGCAATGGTAAAAAGTGTATTTTCCCATAATTCCTCACAATCCCCCAGATTTATATAAAAATATTTTCCCTGATTATAATAATTCAGGGCAGTCAGATATGAATTTTCACAAACTGCGAAGTCGTCTGCCCCGTCACGGGCACCACGGTGCTGATCACTAAAAATAATGATCCGGTTATTTAAATCATTCAGGTTTAACCGTAGAAGTTTTTTGCTTTTTGGATTGGTATATTCAGCAAATAATTCAGTGAGTGCTTTCATCACTGCATCCTTGTCCGGGGCTGATGAAACTTTTTCCGCGAGCCACGTAACTGGTTTCTCCAACACAAAGCGGAGTGCTTTCCGGAAAGAGCGAAGCAGGCCGGAAAAAATCATACAATTTATTTATGTACTGATGACGCGGGTTTCTCCATTGTTAAAACCAAGCACCAGTTTACTGGCGATACGAATAAACAATCCGTTATCCACGACTCCGGTAATGGAATTTATCAATTCCTGCAAAAGCGGAGGATCTTTTATTTCTCCAAATGCACAATCAACAATATAGTTTCCATTGTCAGTAATATAGGGATCTGTTCCCTTCATTCTCCTTTTTGCTTCACAACCCAGCATTTGTAATTTATAAAAGGTTCTCTCCCATCCAAAATGAACCACTTCTACCGGCAAGGGAAATTTGCCCAGTGTTTCAACCCATTTAGATTCATCCGCAACAACAATCATTTGTTTACTATTTGTAGCCACAATTTTCTCACGAAGAAGGGCACCACCACCTCCCTTGATCAGCTGCAACTTCGGATCAACTTCATCTGCACCGTCAATCGTGACATCGATTGTGCCGATAGAGGAAAAATCAAAAATGGGAATCCCCAATCCCCTGGCCTGTTCTTCAGAAACGACCGAAGTAGCAATGGCTTTTATGTTCCATCCTTCTTTTTTTACCTTTTCTCCTATTTTTTCAATGGCCCAGTATGCAGTAGATCCGGTACCCAGGCCGATGGTCATACCATTATCCAGGAAGGTAACTGCCTTTTCCGCCGCCAGCTGTTTTGCATTCATATTTTTATGCAGATGTTTCCGGTTTCGCCTTTTCTTTAATCAGAACCAAATCAGAAATATCCATTGTGATGGGTATCATGCCGATTTGCACAATTGCTTTTTTTCCCCGTAATTCCCTAACGGTTCCCGTCTGATGGCTTTTTTTCATTTTCACTGCCGAGCCAGGCTGGATATCTCCCTCAACCTCGACGTATTTGGAGTCAAATTTCTTTTTTACTTTTTCGTTGATGGGCTTTTCTTTTCGATTAAATAACAGCGCCTGCATCTGGCTGATTACTTCTTCTTTATTTTCTGCTTTCCGCCAATCGAATATAATCTGTTTCAGCTTCCTTTCCATTTCCTTTAGATAACTATATCGATCGGAGGATATTTTATTTTGCTCTTGCAGGATCTGCAGTTGCTGCAGATGTTTTTCCTTGTGCAACGTTTTTTCCAATTCTGTTTTCAGCTTGGCATTTTCTTTGAGCATTTGCTGCAATTCTTTTTCTTTTTGTTCAAGGTTGCGTAAATCCTGTTCTGTCCGGTTCAGCAATTTATCCAGTCTGAAATGTTCTTCATCCACCAGTTTTCTTGCATTTTGAATCAGGTCGGGGTGTAAACCAATTCTTTCAGCGATGGAAAATGTATAAGAACTTCCGGGTTTACCCAGTATGAGTTGATATAAGGGTTGCAGACTTTTTTCATCGAATGCCATAGCCCCATTGATAATACCGGCAGTTTTATTGGCCATCACCTTAAGATTCAGATAATGTGTGGTCACTATGCCAAATGCGTGCTTCTTTAACAATTCCAGCAAAATGACTTCAGCAAAAGCCCCACCCAGATTGGGATCACTGCCACTTCCCAGCTCATCGATAAAAAAAAGAGTGCGTCCGTTGCTCTGCTCCATGAAATATTTCATATTGAGCAAATGAGAACTGTAAGTACTGAGTTCAAACTCCAGGCTTTGTGTATCTCCGATATGGATCATGATTTGCTTAAAAATACCCAGCGTGGAATGCGGATGCACAGGGATTAACAATCCGGCCTGCACCATAAGTTGAAGAAGGCCCACAGTTTTCATGGTGACCGTTTTACCTCCGGCATTAGGACCGGAAATAACCAATATGCGGTTTTTATCATCCAGTCTGATATTTACCGGAATGGTGGGTTTTGATGACTTTCTGTGATACAGAAATAACAGGGGGTGAATAGCTTGTATGAGGTGAATATGTGACCCGTCCTGCAGGTTTGGATATATTCCATTGATATCAATAGCAAATTTGGCTTTCCCGTTTATAAAATCAAATTCTCCAACGATTTCATGATATGTATTCAGGAGCTGGGAATGAATGGAAAGTTTTGCTGTGAGATCGCGCAGAATGCGAGTTACTTCCCGGCCTTCGGCATGCTCCAGTGAAAAAATTTCATTATTCAGGCTGATTGTTTCTTCCGGTTCAATAAATGAAGTTTTCCGGCTATCGCTTTCGCCATGCAGTATGCCCTTGATCTGTCTCTTATGTTCGGCAAATAGAGCCACTACCCTTCTGCCATTCAGAAATGCTTCTTCAGTTTCAGCTACAAATCCGGCCTTGTTGAGTCTGGCCAGAATACGGTCAAAAAGCCGGCGAAGTTCATTTCGTTTACGATAAAGGGACATACGAATCTCAGCCAGCTCCGGGGAAGCCTTATCTCTTACCTGGCCATTATCTTCCAGAATTTCGTCGATCATCTGGATGATTGCTTTTTCGTAATAACTATCCTTTATTACCGATGTGAGCCCGGGATAAGCAAGTCGCCGTTCCCGATCGAACCAGTGAAAGATCTGCCGGATGGCTTCCGCCAGTTTTCGTATCTGAAGGAATTGATCGGCGCCTAAAACCGCTCCGGAAAGCCCGAGTAATTTAATTTCATGCGAAAGATTCAGACTGTCTTCATTTGGAAAATACTGACCTTGTTCCAACAGTGATTTGAACTCACCGGCTCTTTGAAGCTCAATTTGTATGAATTCGGGACGTGTATGGATCCTCAGGGAAGAAGCTTTCTCCCTGGCATAGGCGGATTTGCATTTTTCTGCCAGTAAGTGCCTGATTTTGTCAAATTCAAGCTGCCCCAGGGCAGATTCCGGGAAATATCGCATCATTCAAAACAAAGTTAGTTAACGAACATATAAAAGCCTTTAATTGTCATATATATTGCAATCCAGCCATAATGCTGCCGCGTATATTGCACAAGAAAAAAGTGAAAACATCTATGCTAACAGCCATTTTAATCAGTGCAATTTCGCTGATTTCCTGTAATCAATCATCAACCCAATATAAAGCTATGAGTGAGACGATCCCGACAGGGATAAAGACCGATACGGCCACATTCGGAACCGGATGCTTTTGGTGTACCGAAGCCGTCTTCCAGGAACTTAAAGGAGTTTATAAAGTAACCTCGGGGTATTCCGGAGGAACAGTTAAAAACCCTTCTTATGAAGAAGTATGTACCGGAAATACGGGACATGCTGAGTGTCTTCAAATCATTTATGATCCAAAAGTGATCAGTTTTGACGAATTACTGGAGGTATTCTGGGAATCGCATGATCCAACAACTTTAAACCGCCAGGGAAATGATGTTGGAACCCAGTATCGCAGTGTGATCTTCTATCATGACCAGGAACAAAAGAAAAAATCTGAAGAATACAAACTGAAATTGAATAAGAGTGGTGCTTACAATAATCCGATCGTTACGGAGATTACTCCCTTTAGTCATTTTTATGCTGCTGAAGATTATCACCAGGATTATTACCGTTTGCACGGCTCACAGCCTTATTGCTCTTTTGTGATCCGGCCCAAAGTGGAAAAATTTGAGAAAGTATTTAAGAATAAACTGAAAACTCCTGCGCAACCCTAGGAAAGTTAAATGTATAAGAGTATAGGAGTATAAGAGTTATTTATGGAAATTATCCGATTAAGCCCGTAAGGGCTTTTTTGGTTTTTAACGAGATACAGATACATTTTTGAATCATAAGGGTGCAACGCTTCCCGGTTTATTTATTATCACTTAAATTCGTCAAAATTTCCAGCGATGAATCTGCATGAATACCAGGCCAAAGAATTATTGAAAAAATATAATGTACCGGTACAGGAAGGAATACCCGTAGACACGGCCAATGCGGCTGAAGAGGCATATAAACAAATTAAGGTTAACACAGGTAATTCATTTGCGGTGGTAAAGGCACAAATTCATGCGGGGGGTCGCGGCAAGGGCAAAATCAAAGGAACTGATCAGAGAGGAGTTGCCGTAGCAAAAAATGCTGAAGATGTACGGAACTTTGCCTCCAATATGCTGGGTGGAACCCTCGTAACCATTCAGACAGGTGAAGCCGGCAGAGTAGTTCACAAAATACTCGTGGCTCAGGATGTATATTATCCCGGTGCCAACCCGGTAAAGGAGTTTTATCTCTCCATATTATTGGACAGGTCGAAGGGACAGAATGTATTTATGTATTCTACGGAAGGCGGTATGGATATCGAAGAAGTGGCGCATAAGACACCGGATAAAATATTTAAGGAATGGGTATTTCCTGGTGCTGCTCTTCAGGGTTTCCAGGCAAGAAAAATTGCATTTAATCTCGGACTTTCGGGAGAAGCCTTTAAAAACTGCGTGAGGTTTGTAACAAACCTGTACAATGCCTATGTAGGGCTCGATTGCAGTATGCTCGAAATCAACCCCCTTTTCAAAACAAGTGATGAGAAGATCATTGCTGTGGATTGCAAGATGAACCTGGATGATAATTCACTGATGCGTCACCCGGACCTCGAAGGTATGCGTGATATCGGCGAAGAGGATCCTACCGAGGTGGAAGCAGGCAAGTATAATCTCAATTTTGTGAAACTGGATGGCAATGTCGGTTGCATGGTGAACGGTGCCGGACTGGCGATGGCTACCATGGATATGATCAAACTAAACGGAGGTGAGCCTGCGAATTTTCTGGATGTGGGTGGAAGCGCCAATGCGCAAACAGTAGAAGCAGGATTCCGCATTATCCTAAAGGATCCGAAAGTGAAAGCGATTCTCATTAATATATTTGGCGGTATTGTACGTTGCGACCGTGTTGCACAGGGAGTTATTGATGCCTATCATTCCATTGGGAATATTCATGTACCGATCATCGTGCGGTTACAGGGCACCAATGCGGTGGAAGCAAAAAAACTAATTGAGGAAAGTGGACTGAAAGTACAGTCTGCCATTCTTCTGAGCGAAGCAGCAGCTCTGGTCAATAAGGCGGTTGCTTAATATTGGGCATACTCTCCGGGAGGTTTTTTACCCAAAACTTCCACCTTAACATGTGCCAGTCCGTAACCGGTGTATTTTAATTTTTT